>JBKQKO010000024.1:0-7210 GCA_052147455.1 Desulfobaccales bacterium
CCGCAAAAGTAGGGGCGACCCGCTGGGTCGCCCCTTATTTTTTGCTTGATTATGGGAAGCACAGCACCGAACTTGTGCTGAAATGATTTTTTATTTCAATTCTGGCATGAATTCGAGGTGACCGTCATGATAAAATATTTGATGAGCGGCCCAATGAAAGATCGTGGTATCAAGAGAATGATTGGGAGCGGCAGTGGGATTATGCAAGATAATGAAGTCCTCGCCAAGGTTCGCAGGATGGTTGGCGCAGTCGACTCCAGAGTGAACTACTGCTGAAACCAAGGAAAATTCAGGGTTCAAAAATGCGGTTGTAGACACAAATGCCTCGTTTGCTTTAATTACATTTTCCCGTTTCTGATAGAAGGTTTCAACAACCTCTGTGGTTTCAGTGTCAATCAATGCGGTAAGATTTCCAAAAGGAAGAAATGCCTGAACGAAAAAAGGCATTGTATTACCGGAAGGGGCGTGTGGAATCCCTCTAGAATTTATTGCCGATAGATAGAGATCATCAGGGGCGATGATCCCTTTTTTTTTTGCGCTTGGTAGTACTTGTTGCTTTTCTCGGCTAAGGCATTCGTGAAGCGAAGAAGAATTTTTTCTGTTGGTACCGTGTCACCATTCCTACTCTCCGGCACCCGATCTTTTCCCTCGCCAGGACCACGCGCCACAGCCTCAACCCAGACTTTGCGGGTGTTGTATTCAAAATAAAACTCAGGGCCTTCATCTCTGACCCTCTTCAATTTGAACCCGCGCTCGCTTAGGGTTAGCGCCAGATACATCTCCCAGAATCTTTCAAGGAAATGATTCCGAGCATCCTCTCGGAAGTGGGGGTCTTCCAAACCTAAATCATGATACCGAGACCAGAGTTCGTCAACAAATGTCCTCCATTCCGGTCTGCAAGGATTATCGCGGACATTGCGATATCCCCTGTCTTTGCAGTCCCCTGGAAGAAAGAAGGATTGCTTATTAGATGCCTTACTCATTATGATCTTAATATCTCCTAAACCTTGTCAGTTAGTGGTATAATTACTTTAATATTAAACCAAAATTTATGCTTTGTGAATAGGTATGTTAGTTAAGCGCATCCGCCGGATTTGGCTGGAGGAAGGGGCCCGGGATTACCAGATGGCCCGGCGCATCCTGGCGCGGCTGCGCCACCTGCCGGTGACGGTTATCGAGGATCGCCGGGCCTTGCGGGCCCCGGAGCAGGAACGGGCCCGCTGGCTCCCGGAGGCCAAGACTACCCTGCTGCTGGCGGTGCAAAAGGGGTCTTTCCGTCGCCCCTGTCCCGGGACCAGGGATTACCTCTGCTGCGGCTACCAGGTGTTGCAGGTGGCGCTCAATTGCCCCATGGATTGCAGCTACTGCGTCCTCCAGGCTTATGTCAATGTGCCGGCCATCACCATTTTCGTCAACCTGGAGGATTTACTGGGGGAGCTGGAGGCTGGCTGGCAAACCGGGCCCGGGGCCGGCTGGCGCCTGGGCACCGGGGAGTTCGGGGACAGCCTGGCCCTGGATTCCCTCATGGGTCTCCATCAACGGCTGATCCCCTGGTTCAAAGGCCGGCAGGCGGCCCTGGAGATCAAAAGCAAGGCGCAGGACCTGGAAGAGTTGCTGCCCCTGGGTCCTAACCCCCAGGTGGTCTTCGCCTGGTCCCTCAATCCCGAAGAGGTGGTCCGGGAAGCAGAGAGATTTACGGCCCCCCTGAAGGCCCGGCTTAAGGCGGCGGCGGCGGCCGCGGCCGCGGGCTTTCGGGTGGCCTTCCACTTCGATCCCCTGATCTATTTCCCCGGCTGGGAAGCTGCTTACCGGCGCACGGTGGAGGCTTTGGGAGAAGCGGTGCCGTCCCGGAGCATCGCCTGGATCAGCCTGGGGGCGCTGCGGTTTCTGCCGGCTTTGCGGCCCCTGATCCACCTCCGTTTTCCCGGCAGCCGCTGGGCGGCCCAGGAGATGGTGCGGGCCCCGGACGGCAAGCTCCGCTATTTCAAGGACCTCCGGGTGGAAATGTACGGCCGCCTGCGCCAGTGGCTGGAGGAGGCGGCCCCGGGAGCCCAGCTCTATCTCTGCATGGAAAGCCCCCGGGTCTGGCGGGAGGTCTTTGGCTTCGTCCCGGATGAAGGGGAATTGGCCCGCTGGCTGGATAGCCGGGTCTTTTCTACCGATTAAGCGGCAGGCCTTCCAGGGAATACTCCCGGCGATGGGATTGGCTCCTGGAAGCTTATTTCAGGGCTGCGGCCTACCCGGCCTGGCGGGCCATGCGGCCTAACCTGGCGGCGATTTTGAAGGAGGAATGAAAAAACTCAAGCAGTTATCATTTTGTCTAGTGTTTTGTTTTTTTGAGCCTGAGCAAATCCACGTCCTACTTACACCGTAATTTTTCCCACTAGACAATTTGGGGGATTTTGTCCAGTTTTCTTTTTACCGCACTCCAGTGTTTGGAACCATAGACTAGCCTTTTATACTGCTTACTCGAAAGGAAGCCCCGGTTGGCCGCGTTGGCACCGCGGACATTTACGCAGGTGAAAATCACAGCCGTTTGCGCCATATTCGTGATTGCAGTTGTCCTTAGTGCAACGAAGAATCCAGATGCTCTGATTATAGTGATTCGTGGAGGGTTGCTTTGTTTTACGGATAAGCTTTTGCTTATTCACGTTGACATCACCATCTTCGGACACGGCTTTTAACCTCCTAGACGTATGCCATTTTGGAAACAACCTGACATGCTTCGACCAGCTCTCAACAAAAGATTGGGTTCTGTTACGAATATCTTCTGTAGGGTTTACAATAAAGAAGGTTCGGCAATTATAGGCGTTGAAATAGAGGGCCATCGATTTTGGAGGCAGTCTCTCTAACCAATATTCGATCTCTTTTAAATGCCCCCCTTTAAATCTCGTGTTGTGGTGGTACAAAATAGCAGTCCTATTTTCCGCCAAGCGAAAAGCTTCTTTCACAGGCAGGCGCTTCCAATTTATGATCTGATTGATGCTAAACTTTTCATTCGGATATAGGCCGTTGTCTGGGTCAGCAAAGACGATTTTGCAGCCTTTAAGTTCATTTAACGCTCGTTTAAACCAATTATCCCGCCAACTTTCCCGATGTTGAAGAGATGAACATGCCCGGCAATCTTCTTTTTTGCTTGAGCAATCATCACAATAAGATTCCTTTTGTGCATTTTTTTTACAACACAACATAGCCTCGATGTATACTTCACTTGGAATAATGTTCCGAGTTTTTACCTCATGAACTGAACGTATTTTGTCAACTATATCCTTTAATTCATCAAATAGTTCTGTATCATAATGCCTCCATACTTCGGGTTTCATCAAATAGTCTGTATATTTTCCATCATTTTTTCGTTTTTCGTTAGGATACAAGTACCATATAACGCCAAGCTTGTTTGTGCCTGTAACATATCGCAGCAGCGCATACTTCACATAATCGCCGACGTCGCCAACATATTGATTTTGCACTACGGCAACCCTTTAAGCTTTAAGAATGCAAGCGAGCCATGCACCAAACCTATAGGGACAAAATAGCACGAATTGTCCAGTTCTACAAGAGTAATATTAGCTGGGGGGCGGCAAATATGCCGCCCGCTTCCTACGCCAATTATTAGGCAAGCCCGAGGTCTTAAAATTCCTGTAATCCGCCCACATTTCCGCGGTGAGGTGGCTTATGGTGTTTCGCCATGCGATGCACCAGCTAGTGAAGCAGATAACGCCTGGATAGACGCCTGTGTGGGTGACAAAAGGTGAAGGCGATGATATGTTAAGCGCATGCTGAAGCGCACCTTTATCCACCTCAACGGGGTGGGACCCCGGGGTGAGGCCCATTTCTGGAATCAGGGGGTGGGGACCTGGGAGGATTTTCTGGGCGCTTCGCGGCTCTCCGGCCTGTCCTGGGACCGGCTCCGGCGCCTCCAGGAGGAGTTGCGGGAATCCGTGCGCCAGGTGGATGATCCCGCCTACTTCGGGGCCCGCCTGGCTGCGGCGGAGCATTGGCGCCTGTTCCGCGCCTTTAAGCCCCGGGTCGGCTACCTGGACATCGAAACCACCGGCGCCTACTGGCCGGGGCTGTCGGTCACCGTGGTGGGCCTCTATGACGGCAGCGGCCTCCTGCACCAATTCGTCCAGGGCCGGAATCTGCAGCAGTTCCCGGCGGCCCTGGCGGACTTCGACCTGCTGGTCACCTTCAACGGCACCCAATTCGACCTCCCGGTGTTAAGGTCCTTTTTCCCGGACCTGATCCTGCCGCCCCTGCACGTGGACCTGCGCTTTCTCCTGGCCCGCCTGGGCTACCGGGGGGGCCTCAAGAAGATCGAACCCCGCTTCGGCATCCGGCGGCCCGGAGAGGTGGACGGCATGGACGGCTACATGGCGGTGATCCTCTGGGAGCGCCACCAGCGGGGCGACCGCACCGCCCTGGAGCTACTCCTGCAATACAACCGGGAGGACGTCGTCAACCTGGAGGTCCTCATGGAACATGCCTTCCGGATGCAGCAAGAGCGGCTGTTGCCGGGGACCCGGTTCACCCCCGAGGCCCGGAGGGCGCCAGGCAGAATCTAGGGGCGGCCCGGGACCGCCATTATTAATGGCGTTCACCGGCAGCGAGACGCACAGGCAAGACGCCTGTGTGAGCCAAGGTTAAGGGGGCACGGCACGCCGTGCCCTTAAGTTTTTTCGGGGTGGCATCGCCGCCACGGTTATGCTACAAGAGGCGAACCGGCCGCTCCCATCGGCTTCCTTTATATGAAAAATATGACAATCTAGCGCCGGCCCCCTCGCCAGCCGCGGGAACCGCCGGGGGCGGCGGCTCCACATGTTTATTTTTCGTGGTGGCCGTTAGCTCATAATGGTTCGCCCAGGTTTCCAAACGAAGACCGCAAACCGCTCACCGGACAGGGCGGGCGGCTGGTATATATCGCAAGCTAGATGTGATAAAATAAAACTAATTAGGGGCGTTTATGCAATTTTCCCGGATGCTGATTCCCACCTTAAAAGAGACGCCTGCGGAAGCGGAGGCGATTTCCCATCAACTGCTGCTGCGGGCCGGGATGATCCGCAAGGTGACCTCGGGCATCTACAATTACCTGCCGCTGGGCCGGCGGGTACTCGCCAAGGTGGAGCGCCTCGTCCGGGAGGAGATGGACCGGGCCGGGGCCCAGGAGGTTTTGCTGCCCGCGGTGCAGCCGGCGGAGCTCTGGCAGGAGTCCGGCCGCTGGGCGGTGTACGGTAAGGAGCTGCTGCGCTTTCTGGACCGCCACGAGCGGGACTACTGCTTCGGGCCCACCCATGAAGAGGTGATCACCGATCTGGTGCGCCGGGAGGTGCATTCCTACCGGCAGTTGCCCCTCAATCTCTACCAGATTCAGACCAAGTTCCGGGACGAGATCCGGCCCCGTTTCGGACTGATCCGCTCCCGGGAATTCATCATGAAGGATGCTTACAGCTTCCACCCGGACGAAGGCGGGGCCGAGGCCTGTTACTGGGAGATGTATCAGGCCTATAGCCGCATCTTCCGGCGCTGCGGCCTCCGGTTCAAGGTGGTGGAGGCGGACTCCGGTCCCATCGGCGGCAGCTACTCCCACGAATTCATGGTCCTGGCGGACACCGGCGAGGACCTGCTGGTCTCCTGCCAGGGCTGCGACTACGCCGCCAACCTGGATAAGGCCGAGGTGCCTCTGGAGCCGACGGCCCCCGGCCCCCCCGCAGGGGAGCAGGAGCTGGTAGCCACCCCGGGGGTGCGCACGGTAGAGGAAGTGGCGGCGTTTTTAAAGGTGAGCCCGAAGGAGATCGTCAAAACCCTGATCTATGAGACGGAGCGGGGCCCGGTGGCGGTCCTCATCCGGGGCGACCACGAAGTCAACGAAGTGAAGGTGAAAAATCTCCTGGGAGTCGCCGACCTGGACCTGGCCGGGCTGATCCGGGTTCAGGAGCTTACCGGGGCCGAGGCCGGATTTGCCGGCCCGGTGGGCCTGAGCATCCCCATCTACGCCGATCAGGCGGTGGCCCGCCTGGATTCCATGGTCACGGGAGCCAACCGGGATAATCACCACCTGCTGGGGGTCCATCCCCGGCGGGACCTGAAGATCGCCCAGGTGGGGGACCTGCGCCTCGTCACGGCCCAGGACCCCTGCCCCCGCTGCGGGGGGGCGCTGGCCCTGCTGCGGGGTATCGAGGTGGGGCACATCTTTAAGCTGGGGGACAAATATTCCAGGGCCATGAAGGCCGTCTTCCTGGATCAGGAAGGGGCCGAGCAGTATATCTATATGGGCTGCTACGGCATCGGGGTGAGCCGCATCGTGGCCGCGGCCATCGAGCAAGGCCACGACGCCCACGGCATCATCTTCCCCATGGCCCTGGCGCCGGTGCAGGTGGGCCTGATCCCCATCACCCTCACCGACGCCGCGGTGCGGGATTGCGCCTATGAGATGTACCGGGTGCTTACGGCCGAGGGCATCGAAGTGCTCCTGGACGACCGGGATGAGCGCCCCGGGGTGAAGTTCAAGGACTGCGATCTGCTGGGCATCCCCCTGCGAGTGGTCATCGGTCCCAAGACCCTGGAGAAGGGGCAGGCGGAAGTGAAGCAACGGGGACCCGAGGGGGAACCGGAATTTGTCTCGATCGAAGATTTGCCCGATTACCTGAAACAGCGGATTGCCGAGCAGACTGACGGAAGTGAGATCTCTGCGAACCTCTAAGTGCAGGTTTTTTGTTTTTTTTTGGTTAGGGCTGCCCTCGGTCCCAGTGCACCAGGTTAACCGGAAACCAAAAACCAAAGCGGTATCACATGGCCACCCGCATCATCCGCCTCCAGAACATCATCGAGGAAGTGCTCCAGCACTATCCGCAGGCGGATACCGCCATCATCGAAAAGGCCTACGTCTTTTCGGCCCGGGCCCACGAAGGGCAGTTGCGTCTGAGCGGCGAGCCCTACCTCCTCCATCCCCTGGAAGTGGCCTACCTTCTGGCCCAGATGGGCCTGGGGGCGGCTACCGTGAGCGCCGGCCTGCTGCACGATACGGTGGAGGATTCCGCCGCCACCCTGGACGATCTGGAAGAGTATTTCGGCGAGGAAGTGACCGATATCGTCAACGGGGTCACCAAGATCGGCCAGCTCAGCTTTGGCGACCGGCAGACCCAGCAGGCCGAATACATCCGCAAGATGATCCTCTCCATGTCCTACGACATCCGGGTGCTCCTGGTGAAAC
>JBKQKO010000025.1:0-7987 GCA_052147455.1 Desulfobaccales bacterium
CCCCCCCCCCCCACGCCCCCCCCACCCAACCCGTATCTGGGGCCATGGAAGACGAGACCTGCGGTCTCGACTTCCACGGCAAACCATAATTAATTCAGTTAGCGTTTAGGGGGCATTGTTCGTAAGTATTTTTTCTGGTTCTCAAGCGGGAGCTTGGGAACGAGAGCTGAAAATACTGCACTAGGCCACTAGACCATAATCAGCAGCAGACCTTGCAACAGCTCAAGAGATCTATAATAATGCCTGACAATTTCAAAGGAGCGCCAACCCAATACCATTCCGTAGCGTCGCCAGGTCTGGCGGACCAGCGCATTGACTATAAAAAAGAGCTTAACGAGGCCCAGTATCAGGCGGTGACCACCCTGGAGGGCCCGGTACTGGTCATTGCCGGCGCCGGCAGCGGCAAGACCCGCACCCTGGTCTACCGCCTGGCCTACCTGGTGGAGCAGGGGGTGGACCCCGGGGCCATTTTGCTCCTCACCTTTACCCGCAAATCCGCCCAGGAGATGCTGTCCCGGGCGGTGCGGCTGCTGGACCGGCCCCTGGCCCAGGTCACCGGGGGCACCTTCCATAGCGTCTGCTACCAGTGGCTGCGGCAATACGGCGACCGGGTGGGCTACCCTCACGGGTTCACCGTCATGGACCGCGGCGACCAGGGCGACCTGCTTAACCTGCTCAAGGAGCGCTACGGGTTCAAACACCCGGCCGGCGCCTTTCCCCGCAAGGAGACCATGGGGGAGATCTTCAGCGCCGTGATCAATAAGGACGACTCCCTGGAATCGCTGCTGGCCCGGGACTATCCCCAGTTTCAGGAGCGGCGGGAAGAACTGGCCAGGATCCATGCGGGCTACCGGCAAGAGAAGCGCCGCCAGCACCTGATGGACTATGACGATCTGCTGGTGGAGGGCCGGCGGCTGCTGGAGACCCACGAAGACGTGCGCCGCCAGTTGTCGGAGCGTTTCCGCTATCTGATGGTGGACGAATACCAGGACACCAACCATCTGCAGGCGGAATTGGTGCGGCTGCTGGCCTACAGCCACACGAACGTCATGGCCGTGGGGGACGACTCCCAATCCATCTACTCCTTCCGGGGCGCCGATTTCCGCAACATCATGGACTTCCCGCGGTTGTTCCCCGGGACCCAGATCATCAAGTTGGAGGAGAACTACCGCAGCACCCAGCCCATCCTGGATCTGGCCAACGCGGTCATTGCCGGGGCCCGGGAAAAGTACACCAAGTGTCTGTTCAGCCGCAAGCCGGACGGCCAGCGGCCCCGGCTCTTCCGCACCGCCAGCGAAAACGAGCAATCCCGCCTGGTGGTTTCCCAGATACAGGAGCTGCAAAGACAGGGCCTCCCCCTGAGAGAGGTAGCGGTGCTGGTGCGGGCCGGTTACCATTCCTTCGACCTGGAGATCGAACTGGCCAGGGTTGGCCTTCACTTCATCAAGGTCGGCGGCTTCAAGTTCGTGGAAAGCGCCCACATCAAGGACATCCTGGCCTATCTCCGGGTCCTGGCCAACCCCAAGGATGCCCTGAGTTGGCACCGGCTGCTGCTGCTGGTGCCGGGAGTGGGCCGCCAGGCCTGCGCCAAATTCGATGCCCAACTGGCTAATAATTTTACCCTGGCAGCCGCCCTGGAGTGGCTCCGGAACCAGCGCCGCCCGGACCAGCTAAAGGAGCTGGCCGCCCTGATGCAGCGCCTCATTGAACCCGGCCAGGCCCTGGTGGCCCTGATGACCCAGGCCCTGGAGTTCTATGAGCCCCTGGCCCAGGGCCGTTATGATGACTATCCCAGGCGGATGAAGGACCTGGAACACCTGCTGGCCATTGCCAGCCGCTATCGCAGTTTGCGGACCTTCTTGAACGACCTGACCCTGGAGCCGCCCGCCAGCGTGGCCGAACTGACCCCGCCCCCCCAGGATTACCTGACCGTCTCCACCATCCACTCCGCCAAGGGACTGGAATGGGAGGCGGTCCTGGTCCTCTGGGCCGCGGAAGGCCGCTTCCCGGGCTCCTACTCCCAGGAGCGGGAGGAAGAAATGGAAGAGGAACGCAGGCTGATGTACGTGGCCATCACCCGGGCCCGGAAATACCTGGGACTCGCCTACCCTGCCATCGGCTACAGCCGGCAGTTCGGGATGACGATCAATTCGCCCTCCCGCTTCATCGCCGACATCCCCCGCGGCCTGCTGGAACCCTGGCGGGCGGAGGTGGAGGAATGGTGAGATGAGGTGAGGTGAATGTGGGGGGAGGGCCAGGGATTTCATCCCTGCCCTCCCCCCAAGCCCCCCACCCAACCTGCAGAAGTAGGGGCGACCCGTTGGGTCGCCCTTTTTTTCGGAATCCATCCCATCCCTCTAACCCCTAACCCCAATCTCCGCAGTCCACTCCTCCAATTCTCTTAAGGCCCTCTCCGCATAGGCCGCGCCCCGGAGCTGTTTGGAAATGCGGCCCGGAAGCTGCGGGAACAGCCCGAAGTTGACGTTCATGGGCTGGAAGTCCCTGGTATCCGTATTGGTAAGATGATGTACCAGGGCCCCCAGGGCGGTGGCCCGGGGCGGGCTTGCCAACTCCCGCCCCTGGGCCTGGCGGGCGGCGTTGATCCCCGCCAGCAGGCCCATGGCCGCGGACTCCACGTAGCCCTCCACCCCGGAGATCTGCCCCGCCAGAAAGAGCTGCGGATATTGGAGAAAATTTAACGAAGGGCTCAGCAGGCCGGGGGAGTGGATGAAGGTGTTGCGGTGGATGGAGCCCAGGCGCAGGAATTCCACCTTTTCCAGGCCCGGGATCAGTCGGAAGACCCTAATCTGCTCCGGATATTTCAGCTTGGTCTGAAACCCCACCAGGTTGTAGGCGGTGCCCTCCCGGTTTTCCGCCCGCAGTTGCGCCACCGCGAAGGGCTGCCGCCCGGTCCTGGGGTCGGTGAGCCCCACCGGCTTCATGGGGCCGTAGGCCAGGGTGAGGTAGCCCCGGGCCGCCATCACCTCGATGGGCAGACAGCCCTCAAAATAGCGGGGCTTCTCAAAGGACTGCAGCGGCACCTGCTCCGCCTCCAACAAGGCCTGGTAAAAGGTGGCGTACTCTGCTTCGCTGAAGGGGCAGTTGAGGTAGTCCTCCCCGGCCCCGTAGCGCGAGGCCCGGAAGATCCTGGCCATATCGAGGGATTCCGCGGCGACCATGGGGGCGATGGCATCATAGAAATGGAGATGTTCCCGGCCGGCAAGAAGTCCCAGGGCCGCGGCCAGGGGCTCCGAGGTCAGGGGGCCGCTGGCCACCACCGTGGTGGAAATCAAATCCAGTCCGGTGACCTCTTGGCGCACGATCTCCACCAGGGGTTCCTGCTCCAGGGCCTGGGTGATCTGCGCCGCGAAGGCCTCCCGGTCCACCGCCAGGCAGCGCCCCGCCGGCACCCGGGTGGCCTCCGCCGCGGCCATGACGAGGGAGCCGAGCCGGCGCATCTCTTCCTTGAGCAGGCCCACCGCATTCTCCCGGGCTTCGGCCCGCAGCGAATTGCTGCAGACCAGCTCCCCCAACCGGGGCGAATGGTGGGCCGGGGAAAACTTCCGGGGCTTCATCTCCAGGAGGAGAACCCGAACTCCCCGGCGGGCCGACTGCCAGGCCGCCTCCGCCCCGGCCAGGCCCCCGCCGATGATGGTGATGTGGTTTTCGGTGGTCATTAGTCGGTGAGAGACATTCTTGGATAAGTAAATGTAGGGTGGGCACTGCCCACCATTTCCTTTATCTGGAGGCGCGGGCTTCTTGTCGGTGAGCGCACCGGCGAGACGCCTGCGCCACCAACAAAAATATTAGTTTAATATAGGGCGGCCGGTGGCCGCCAGAAAACGGCGTGCAGGCATTCTATTGGGACTATCGCTCCGTGGCTCTTACCGAAAACCGCAGTTACTCTTCGGCCACCGCGGCTTGTTGAAAATCGCATTCATCCCGGGGGCATAGGATCTTCTTGCCCTTCTTCATGAGCCAGGGAAAGGCGCATTGGGGACAACGCCCTTCTACCGGCGGCTGGTTCAGGGTGAAATCGCATTTGGGGTAGTTGTTGCAGCCGTAAAAGATGCCTCGCCGGGAACGGCGCTTCACCAGGCTGCCGGTACAATCTTTCCGGGGGCAGCGGTAAGCGGCCGCGGCTTCGGCTTCCTGATCCAGGGGCACCGGCTTGCCCTGGGGGTCCCGGGTGAAATTCTGGGTAAACTTACATTTGGGATAGCCGGAGCAGCCCAGGAATTCCCCCATACGGCCCCGGCGCACCACCAATTCCTTTTGGCATTTTGGGCACTGGAGACCGGTGGCGCCGCCTCCCGGACCGGCTGCCGCCGTGGCCTCGTCAGTCTTGAGCACCAGGAGTCCCCGGGAGTCCCGGCTGAAATCCCCGGTGAAGCCGCACTCGGGATAGGCGGAGCACCCCAGGAATTCGCCGTTTTTCCCCCAGCGCACCAGCATCTCGGCGCCGCAGCGGGGACAGCGGACCCCGGCGGGGATGCTTTTCACCTTGCGCATCCCGCCCTTGGCTGCCTCCAGATCCCGGGCGAAGGGCCCGTAAAAATCCCTCAGGATCTGGCGCCAGGAGGCCCGGCCTTCCGCCACCCGGTCCAGGTCGGTTTCCATATTGGCGGTAAATTTGAGGTCCATGACCTTCGGGAAATTTTCCACCAGGAGGTCGCTGACCACCAGGCCCATTTCCGTGGGCCAGAGGGTTGACTTCTCTTTGACCACGTAATCGCGGTCCTGCAGGTTGCTGAGGATGGTGGCGTAGGTGCTGGGCCGGCCGATGCCCTGGACCTCCAGCTCCTTGATGAGGGAGGCCTCGGTGAAGCGGGGCGGCGGCTTGGTAAAGTGCTGCTGGGGGTCGAAATCCCGCAATTCCAGCAGCTCCCCTTTTTTCAGGGGCGGCAGCTTGGCTGCCCCCTCTTCCTCTTCACCCTCCCGGGACTCCTGATAGACCGCGGTGAAGCCGGGGAACTGCAGCACCGAGGCGGTGGCCCGGAACAGGTAATCCCCTGCCTGGATATCCACGGCGGTCAGTTGATGGATGGCCGGATTCATCTGGGAGGCCACGAAGCGCCGCCAGATGAGGTCGTAGAGGGCCAGCTGTTCTTTGCTCAAAAACTTCTTCAGGTCCTGAGGCCGGCGGCCCACCGCGGTGGGCCGGATGGCCTCGTGGGCCTCCTGGGCCCCCTTGGGGCTCTTATAGAGGTTGGGGCTCTTGGGCAGGTAATCGGCCCCGTAGGTGTCAAGGATGAACCGGCGCACCGCTGCCAGGGCCTCACCGGACACCCGGGTGGAGTCGGTGCGCATGTAAGTGATCAGGCCCACCGGGCCTTCGTCCCCCAAATCCACGCCTTCATAGAGCCTTTGGGCCAGGGACATGGTCCTTTTGGGGGCGAATCTGAGCTTGCGGTTGGCCTCCATCTGCAGGCTGCTGGTGATGAAAGGGGGCGAGGGGTTGCGCCGTTGCGGCTTGGTTTCGATCTTCGCCACCCGGAAGGCCGCGGCCTCGAGGTCGTCCAAAATGCCTTCCACCTGGGCGGCATTGGTGGGCTTGCAGGCCTTGGCCCCCTGCTTCATCAGGTGGCCCAGAAAAGGCGGCGGCTCCTTCCCGGCCAGGCAGGCATCCAGGGACCAGTATTCCTCCGGGACGAAGGCCTGGATGGCGCGTTCCCGGTCGCACACCAGGCGCAGGGCCACGGACTGCACCCGCCCGGCGCTCAGGCCGGTCTTGACCTTTTGCCAGAGGATGGGACTGATCTGGTAGCCCACCAGGCGGTCCAGGACCCGCCGGGCCTGCTGGGATTCGTAGCGGGGCCGGTCCAACGCCACCGGATGGGCCAGGGCCTCTCGGATGGCTGCCTGGGTCAGCTCCAGGAACAATACCCGCTTAAAGTGATGGTCCTTCTCCCCCAGGGCCTCGGCGATATGCCAGGCGATGGCCTCCCCTTCCCGGTCCGGGTCTGGACCCAGGAAGACCTCGGAGATGCCGGCAGCCGCCTTCTGCAACTCCTGGATTACCTTGGCCTTGCCGAGGATGGTGGCGTATTTGGGCGCAAAATCCTGGTCCAGGTCCACCCCCAGTTCATGGGGGGGCAGATCCTTGATGTGGCCCTTGCTGGAGAGGACCACAAAATCACTGCCCAGGTATTTCTGCAAGGTCTTGGCCTTCGTGGGCGATTCGACGATAAGAAGGGATTTGGGCATATTTTTAAATTATGGACGTTTCGGGGATTTGCCTGCCACGGGCTGGAAGCAGGTTCGGCAGGGATTAAGATTCGCTTAAATTGGCGTCCGTGTCAAGGGAGGGGCCTTGGAGAATAATGAGAATATATCTGCTTGGTCAATCCTTCCGAACTTATAGGGCGGGCACTGCCCGCCGAATTTTGGCGGCCACAGGCCGCCCTATCTAGGCTGATAAATATACCGGCCAGAACGGGTGGCGGAAATCGATTTCATATTGTCGTCTCCGAAAATATAAAAAACCTTATTATCGACTTTGGCCATTTCTCGATAATATAAATTCGCTTATTTTCGTTTCCAATAATAAAGAGAAATCTGTCCCTGAGTATGGGTCAATTCTCCAGCACATACCTCTTCCCCGGCAGCTCCCGGATCAGGCCCTCCAGCTCCAGGACGGTGAGGCGGCTCAGGACCTGGGGGGGCGGCAGCCCGGTGGCCCGCATCAGCTCTTCCAGCGACAGGGGGTCGGAGCCTAAGATAGCCAGCAGGGGATCCTCCGGCGTGGCGGCGCCTGCCGCGGCCGGGCCGCTGGTTTCGCTGACCCGGGAGGGCACGCCGAACAGGGAACCCTGACCCCTGGCCAGGCCGGGGAATTCCTGGAAAATGTCTTCGATGTCCTGGACCAGCTTGGCCCCCTGCTGGATGAGGCGGTGGGGGCCGACGCTGGTGGGGGAATCGATGGGACCCGGCACCGCGAAGACCTCCCGGCCCTGCTCCAGGGCATAGCGCACCGTGATGCCGGTGCCGCTCTTCAGGCCCGCCTCCACCACCACCACTCCCAGGGCCAGGCCGCTGATGATGCGGTTGCGGATGGGAAAATTCCTGGCCTCCGGCGGGGTGCCCAGGGGGAATTCACTGATCAAGGCGCCCTGCCCGGGGATCTGCGCATAGAGTTTGAGATTTTCTGGGGGATAGACCACGTCCAGGCCGCAGCCCAGCACCGCCAGAGTGCGGCCGCCGTTTTCCAGAGCCTCCTGGTGGGCGGCGGTGTCGATGCCCCGGGCCAGTCCGCTCACCACCGTCACTCCCCGAGCCGCCAGGGCCCCGGCCAAGCGCCGGCAGGTCTTCAAACCGTAGTAGGAGGCGCTCCGGGTGCCCACCACCGCCAGGGCCAGGTCGTCCTGGGGCAGGAGGGTTCCCTTGAGGAAAAGAAAGGCCGGCGGATAAGGGATCTGTTTAAGACGCGCCGGGAAGCGGGGATCGTCCGGCATGATAACTTCTATCCCTGCGGCCGACATTTTGGCGAATTCCGCCTCCACCCGGTCCCAATCCCGGAAGGCCAGGAGGTCCTGGGCCAGGTCCCGGTTGACCCCCTTGACGGCGAGCAGCTCCTCGGTCTTGGCCTGAAAGACCCGGGCCGGCTGGCCAAACCTGGCGAGCAGACGCTGGAACAGCACCAGTCCCACTCCAGGGATGGACTTCAGGGCCAGGTAGGGAAGTTTGTCGGTCATGAGGCTGGTATCTCACGCAAAGACGCAAATGCGTTTCAAGTGCCTTTTTAGAAATTCTATTTTCAAAGACAATTCACTCAGCCGAACTTCTAACTACTCCAAGATAATGAATGTTTTTGACATCTTCGTTTCCTAATGGGGATAGGCTGGTTTGTCAAGAAATTTAAATATATGGGGTTGGGGGAGAGGGTTTGGGAGAGGGGGCAGGGGCCGTCGGCCCCAGGCCCCCCCACCCAACACCAACTGCCTCAGGCCCTAGGCGCGGCCAGGCGGGCCCCCATGGCCTGGAGCCT
>JBKQKO010000026.1:0-3506 GCA_052147455.1 Desulfobaccales bacterium
GCAAGGGCCCCATCGAAACCAAGGAATTCCGCCGCATCGAAGTTAAGGCCCCCGGGGTCATCGAGCGCCAGCCGGTGAATGAACCGATGTACACCGGCTACAAGGCGATAGACGCCATGACCCCCGTCGGCCGGGGCCAGCGGGAACTGATCATCGGCGACCGCCAGATCGGCAAGACCGCCCTGTGCGTCGACGCCATCATCAACCAGAAGGATACCGGGGTCCTCTGTATTTATGTGGCAGTGGGCCAAAAGAAGTCCACGGTGGCCCAGGTAGTGGACGCCCTGGAACGCCATGGGGCCATGAAGCACACCATCGTGGTCAACGCCTCGGCCTCGGAGCCTGCCGCCTTGCAGTACGTGGCGGCCTTCTCCGGCTGCGCCATGGGCGAGTATTACCGGGATATCGGCCGCCATGCCCTGATTATCTACGACGATCTGACCAAACAGGCTCAGGCCTACCGGCAGATCTCCCTGCTGCTGCGGCGGCCGCCGGGACGTGAAGCCTATCCGGGGGACATCTTCTACAATCACTCCCGGCTGTTGGAGCGGGCCGCCAAGATGAACGACGACAAGGGCGGCGGCTCCCTGACCGCCCTGCCCATCATTGAGACCCAGCAAGGTGACGTGTCGGCCTACATTCCCACCAATGTCATCTCCATCACCGACGGCCAGGTGTATCTGGAACCGTCCCTGTTCTTCTCCGGGGTCCGGCCCGCCATTAACGTCGGCCTGTCAGTCTCCCGGGTGGGCGGCGCCGCCCAGGTGAAGTCCATGAAGCAGGTGGCCGGCTCTCTTCGCCTGGACCTGGCCCAATACCGGGAACTGGCGGCCTTCGCCCAGTTCGGCTCCGATTTGGACAAGTCCACCCAGCAGCAGCTCAATCGGGGGATACGGCTGGTGGAAGTCCTCAAGCAGCCGCAGTACCAGCCGCTGCCCATGGAGAAGCAGGTGTCCATCCTCTATGCCGGCACCAGGGGTTTCCTGGACAAATATCCCGTGGATGTGCTGGCCTCCTACGAGCAGCAGCTTTATAGTTTCCTGGAGGCGAAATATTCCGACGTCCTGGCCGACGTCAAGGAGAAGAAGGAGTTCACTCCGGAGTTGGACGCCAAGATGAAGGCCATCCTGGAAGAATTTGATGCCACCTTCCAGCCGGTCACCAGCGCCTACGCGTAATACTGGGGGATAAGGATGGCGACCCTAAGAGATATCAGACGCAAGATAGGGGCGGTTAAAAAGACCCAGCAGATCACCAAGGCCATGAACATGGTCTCCGCCGCTAAATTGCGAGGCGCGCAGCAGCGCATGGAGGGCTTTCGGCCCTATGCCCGGGCCTTCTCCATGATGCTGGGCAATATAGCCGGCCGGGTGGAGCCGGAGATCCATCCCTTTTTTACCCAGGCCCCCGAAGTCAAACGGGTGGGGCTGGTGTTGATGACCGCCGACCGGGGCCTGTGCGGCTCCTTCAACGTCAACCTGATCAACCAGGCGGTGAAGTTCATCAGAGAAAAAGAGGCCGCAGGCCTCGAGGTTTCCCTGACCTGCGTGGGCCGTAAAGGCCGGGATTTCTTTCGGCGGCACAAACGGGAAATGCTGGCCCAATACATAGACGTGTGGAACACCTTCGATTTCTCCAGCGCGGTGGCGGTGGCCCGGGAGATCATGAGCGCCTTTCTTAGCGGAGCGGTGCAGGAGGTCCACCTGATCCACTCCAGCTTTGTCAATATGGCGGTCCAAAGGCCATGCCTGGTGCAGCTCCTCCCCATTCAACCCGGGGAGGCCGCGGCAGAGGCCGCTGGCGTGGAGTATCTCTTTGAGCCGCCCATGGAGCAGTTCCTGGAATACCTGCTGCCCAAATACATCAACGTCCTGGTCTACCACGGCTTCCTGGAGAATTCCGCCAGCGAGTATGCCGCCCGGATGACCGCCATGGACAATGCCCAAAGCAACTGTAAGGACATGATCACCCAACTCACCCTGGTGATGAACAAGGCCCGGCAGACGGCCATTACTAGAGAATTGATGGATATCGTGGGCGGGGCTGAAGCCCTGAAGGGCTAAGCCGCCCGGAGGAAGAGGAGCTTTAGACAATGAATATAGGAAGAATCGCCCGCGTTATCGGTCCGGTGGTGGACGTGGAATTTGAGGAAGGCAAGCTGCCCTCCATCAAAAACGCTTTGTTGATCAGCAACCCGGCCATTGACGATACCAAGGACAACTTGGTGGTGGAAGTGGCCCTGGAAATGGGGAACAACATGGTGCGCACCATCGCCATGGACACCACCGACGGCCTGGTGCGGGGCATGCCCGTCAAGGATACCGGTAACCCCATCATGGTGCCGGTGGGCCAAGAAGCCCTGGGCCGGGTGCTCAACGTGGTGGGGCGGCCGGTAGACGGCCTGGGTCCGGTGAAAGCCAAAACCATGTATCCCATTCACCGTCCGGCCCCGGCCTTCGTGGACCAGGATACCACCGTCAAGGTCTTGGAAACCGGGGTCAAGGTCATCGACCTGCTGGTGCCTTTCCCCCGGGGCGGCAAGATGGGGATGTTCGGCGGCGCCGGGGTGGGTAAGACCGTGGTAATGATGGAGATGATCCACAACATCGCCATGCACCACGGCGGCATTTCGGTGTTCGCCGGCGTGGGGGAGCGCACCCGGGAAGGCAATGACCTCTACCTGGAGATGAAACACTCCGGGGTGCTGCCCAAGGCCGCCTTGATCTACGGGCAGATGACCGAGCCCCCTGGGGCCCGGGCCCGGGTGGCCCTGACGGCCCTGGCCGCCGCGGAATATTTCCGGGACGTGGAAGGCCAGGATACCCTGCTGTTTATCGATAATATCTTCCGTTTTACCCAGGCGGGCTCGGAAGTTTCCGCCCTCCTGGGCCGGATGCCCTCCGCCGTGGGTTACCAGCCCACCCTGGGCACCGACCTGGGGGAACTGGAGGAGCGCATCACCTCCACCAAGAAGGGTTCGGTCACTTCGGTGCAGTGCATTTACGTGCCCGCCGACGACCTGACCGACCCGGCCCCGGCCACCACCTTCGCCCACCTGGACGGCACCGTGGTGCTTAGCCGGCAGATCGCCGAGCTGGGCATCTACCCGGCGGTAGACCCCCTGGACTCCACCTCCCGGATCCTGGACCCCCAGGTGCTGGGGGAGGAGCACTACGCGGTGGCCCGGCAGGTACAGCAGATCCTCCAGAAGTATAGGGACCTGCAGGACATCATCGCCATCCTGGGCATCGACGAACTCTCCGACGAAGACAAGATCACGGTGTCCCGGGCCCGGAAGATTCAGCGCTTCCTGAGCCAGCCCTTCTTTGTGGCGGCCCAGTTCACCGGCATGGAAGGAAAGTTCGTCAAGGTGGGCGACACCGTCCGGAGCTTCAGGGAGATTATCGACGGCAAACACGACGATCTCCCGGAACAGGCCTTCTACATGGTGGGAAGCATCGAAGAGGCAGTGGCCAAGGCCGAACGGCTGGCAGCCGCCTAAGGCA
>JBKQKO010000027.1:0-34860 GCA_052147455.1 Desulfobaccales bacterium
TCTCCCCCCAAGGGGGGAGAGGGAAATAGCTTGTAAATTCCATGAATTGATTGGATAGCGGGCATACCCAAGTTCAAACAAATCCCTACTGCCTGACTCATAGCAAAAACCTTGCCGGACACTACTGCCTAAATCCCCCCTTTTCCAATGGGGGATTTTAATACCCTTAAAACTTAGGTTTTCTTGATTTAATGCCAAACTATTTACCCGGCACCACACTAGCGCGCCGACAGAAATACGTGGGCCAGCACCCGGGCGTCCCCCAAGAGGTTGCTCAGCAGGCAAAATTCGTTGGGCTGGTGGGCGGTGTCGCTCGCCGTCATCCAGACCGCGGCCGGCAGCCCCTGCTGGCGGAAAAAGGCGGCCACCGTGCCGCCGCCGATGCCTTGGGGGGTAGCCTGGCGGCCATAGACTTCCCGGATAGCCCGCTGCAAGGCCAGGACCACCGGCGCCTCCGGCGAGGTAGGGGGGGCGCTGGGCAGCTCCTGCACCGGCTCCACTTCCAGGGTCACCCCGAACTTTTCCGCCACCTCGGCGCCGATGGCTCGGACCCGGCCCATAACCCGGGCCAGGTCGATCTCCGGCAGCACCCGGCAGTCTAAATAAAAGACGTCCCGTCCCGGGATGGTGTTGATATTGTCGACATTGGCCTCCTTGCGGGTGGGCTCGAAGGTGCTCTCCGGCGGCTGAAACAATTGGTTTTCCATGGGAAATTCCCGCGGCAACCCTTCCAGGGCCACGATCAGGTGGGCACAGGCCCGCAGGGTGTTGCGCCCCAACTGGGGGCGGGAGGCATGGGCCTGCTGGCCCAGCAGGGTCAGCTTCAGCCACAGGATGGATTTCTCCGCAACTTCGATGAGGGTGCCGTCCGCACTGCCGGCGTCGGGCACGATGATCAGGTCCTCCCGGGAGAAGAGATGGCGCGCCTGCCGCAATAAAAACTCCAGGCCCAGGCGGCTGCCGGTCTCTTCGTCGGCCACCAGGGCCAGGGCCACGGTGCGCTCCGGCGTCAGCCCCAAGTCCAGGAAGGCCTTGGCCGCCATCAGAGAGCTGACGATGCCTTGGTGATTATCCTCGGTGCCCCGGCCATAGAGGCGGTCTCCCTCCACCTTCAAGGTGAAGGGGTCGGATTGCCAGAGGGAAATCTCCCCCGGCGGCACCACGTCCAGGTGGCTGAGGACCCAGACCTTCTCGGGCCGCCGCCCCGGCAGCCAGGCCACCAGGTTAGGGCGCTGGCCCTCGGCCAGCCGGGCATCCGGGGCCGGATAGGAGTCCACCTTAAGGCCCCAGCTTTCCAGCAGTTCTTTCAGGAAGGCGGCTTTAGCTCCTTCGCCGGGGCCGCCACTCGAAGGTCCCACCGCATTGCGGCGCACCAGTTCCCGCTGCAGCTCCACCATTTCCTGGCGATAGCCGGTGAGAAGCTCAGACAGGCGCTGAAAGGTATTATCCTGGCTCATCAAAGGCTCCCTGCCGCTGGCGGCTGGGGGTATCCCGGGCCACCGGGCCCCGGCCTTCCTGGTAGCTAAATCTTTGACCTAAGACGCAAAAAGGCTAAAAATAAAATTATCGAACCAGTCCCCCGGGCTTTTCCTTCGTCCTGCCATCATATATAATTCTGCTCTTTAAGGGCAAGTGGAGTTTTGCCGATTGCCCGCATGATTTACCCGGCGGGCGCACCCAATCACCGGCTGGAAGCCTGTGCCACTGTGCGCCCCTCCAGGAAGGGCTGGGGCGGCATTAGGGTACGGCGCCGGTGGTGATCAACCCCCAACCTTAAAAAACTTTCGCATCCCACCAAGCCAAGGAGGCTAGACAAGACCCATGAAGATCAAGCGCATCGCCCACTTAGGAATCGCGGTGAAGGACCTGGACCCCCCCAAGAAGCTCTACCAGGAAAACCTGGGCCTGAAACTCAAAGGGGAGGAGGTGGTGGAGACCCAGAAGGTCAGGGTGAGCTTTCTCCAGGTGGGGGAGTCGAGCCTGGAGCTGCTGCTGCCCACCGCGGCCGACAGCCCGGTGGCCAAATTCCTGGAGAACAAGGGGGAAGGCTTCCATCATCTGGCCCTGGAAGTGGAAGATATCGAGGCTGCAGTGGCGGAGCTGAAGGCGGCCGGGGTACGGCTCATCGACGAAACTCCCCGGGAAGGCGCCCACGGCTCCCGGGTGGCCTTCATCCACCCCAAGGCCACCTTCGGCCTGTTGGTGGAGCTGTGCCAATACACTCATTGAAGCCAACCGCCTGTGGAGGCAAATCCTAATTAGGGGTGCGCCCCTAGTCAGAGCGGACGGATTGGTCTTCCCTGGTCTTGTGCTGCGTAAATAGCATGACATTAAATCAAAAAACCTAAATTTCAAGGGTATTAAAGTCCACCTTTGGCAAAGGGGGATTTAGGGGGATTTCAGGAGGTTATTTTAAATCCCCCCTGCCCCCCTTTTTCAAAGGGGGGGTTTAAAAACTTTAGATAGAAATCTCATAGCAATTATGAAGTATCGCGCTAGTTTAACCGGGTGAGAGGTCCAAACCCCATGTCCATCACCGTCGCGGCCCTGGCCTCCCAAGTGCAGGTCAACATCCCCTTTCCCTACCTGCTCCGGGGCTATTTGGAGCGTTTCCTGGAACTGGGCCTCAATCCCGAGATCGGCCTGGATGCCTACAGTTTAAGCCGCTATCCCCCCCGGGTCTTTCGCCGGGCGGCCCGGGCCTTTCAGGCCGCTGGCAGGCGAATCACCCTGCACGCCCCCTTCCAGGACCTGCTGCCGGGATCGCTGGATGACGCCATCCTGGCCGCCTCCCGGCGGCGCCTGCGCCAGGCCTTTTCTTATCTGCCGGTTTTCCGGCCGGCGGCGGTGGTCTGCCACCTGGGCTATGAGTCCCGGCTCTATGGCGGCAACCCCCAGGAATGGCTGGCCCGGGCCGCGGCCACCTGGAAGGAGCTATCCTCCCGAGCCGCGGCCCAAGGGGATGTGAGAGTCATGCTGGAAAATGTCTACGAAACCGAGCCGGAACTGCTGCTTGAGATAATTCGCCGGGTGGACGCCCCCAATCTCCGGGTTTGCCTGGACGTGGGCCACCTGTTCGCCTTCGGCGGCGGCGACCTGGCCCACTGGCTCGACACCCTGGCCCCGGTCATCGGGCAGTTGCATCTCCACGACAACCGCGGCGACCAAGATGCCCACCTGGTCCTGGGCGCCGGGACCATTCCCTGCCAACAGGTTCTGCGCTTCCTGGCGGACCGCGGGCCGCGGCCCCTCATTACCCTGGAGCCTCACCAGGAAGGCAGCCTGCAACCCTCCCTGGAGACCCTGGCGCAAATTTGGCCCTGGGAAGACTGATAAAGGCGGTTTTCCTTTACAGCCTGACGCCTGATCGTTACAATAACGGCCAGGGAAAATCGCCATTCCTGCGAGTGGCAAACCGCGGCGGGCGATTCCCGTTGACCGACGAGAGCTGGCTCACCCTATGAAGCGATTGTCCATCCTGGGCTCCACCGGATCAATCGGCCGGAGCACCCTGGCGGTGGTGGCGGAATACCCCGATAAATTTGCGGTGGTAGGGCTGGCCGCCGGTAAGAACGTCGAACTCCTGGCGGAGCAGGTGGCGCGTTTCCACCCGGCCCTGGTATCAGTGCAGGATGAGGCCGCGGCGGCCCGGCTTCGAGAGCTGGTGGCCCCGGGCCCGGAAATCCTGGCAGGGCGGGCCGGCGCCCTGGCGGTGGCCACCGCTTCAGTGGAGATGGTGGTTTCCGCCATGGTGGGGGCGGTGGGTCTGGAACCCACCCTGGCGGCGATTCGGGCCGGTCTGCCGGTGGCCCTGGCCAACAAGGAGACCCTGGTGGCCGCCGGCCCCCTGGTGATGAACCTGGCCCGGGAACGGGGCGTCCCCCTGATTCCGGTGGACAGCGAACATAGCGCCATCTTCCAGGCCCTCCAGGGGGAACGC
This sequence comes from Desulfobaccales bacterium, assembly GCA_052147455.1. Lineage (GTDB taxonomy): Bacteria > Desulfobacterota > Desulfobaccia > Desulfobaccales > 0-14-0-80-60-11 > JAPLJC01. The sequence goes on from JBKQKO010000027.1 coordinate 3,941, forward strand.
CGCGCCGATATCCGCTGCCTGTGGCTCACCGCTTCCGGGGGACCGTTCCGTTCCTGGGAGGCAGACCGCCTGGAGCGGGCCACCCCGGCCCAGGCCCTGAAGCACCCCAACTGGAGCATGGGGCCCAAGATCACCATCGACTCCGCCACCCTGATGAACAAGGCCCTGGAGGTGATCGAGGCCTCAGTATTATTCGGAGTGCCGGTGGACCAGATTGGGGTCTATGTCCACCCGCAGAGCATCGTCCATTCCCTGGTGGAGTTCGTGGACGGGTCGGTCATCGCCCAGTTGGGAATGCCGGACATGCGCCTGCCCATTGCCTATGCCCTGAATTATCCCCGGCGCCTGCCTCTGAATTCTCCCCCCCTGGACCTGTGCCGGATTGCCCGGCTCACCTTTGAGACCCCTGATAAGGACCGCTTCCCGGGCCTGGCCCTGGGCTATGCCGCGGCCCGCACCGGCGGCACCATGCCCGCGGTGCTCAATGCCGCCAACGAAGTGGCGGTGGCCGCCTTCCTGGACGGCCGCCTCAGGTTCCCGGAGATTCCCCGGGTAGTGGCGCGGACCATGGAGGCCCATGAAGCCTGCGCTCTCACCGACCTGGGTCAGGTGCTGGCGGTCAATGCCTGGGCCAGGGATTTTGCCGCGGGCCTGATATCTCCCCAGGTTGACGCCTAAAGAGATGGGCTTCCTCTCAACGGGCCAAGCCCGGCCAGAGCGGAGCGGCCCAGCAGTTCTGGGGAAGGCCCCTTTAGCCTCCCGGCCGACGTGTCCTGGGAGGACTGATCCAAAAAATTTCAAGGAGCACCACCGCCAAACATGACCATCATAATCACTGTCCTGGCGACGGTTTTCGTGCTGGGAATTCTGATCTTCGTCCATGAATTCGGGCATTTCCTGACAGCCAAGCTTTTGGGGGTTCGGGTGGAGGCCTTCTCCCTGGGTTTCCCCCCGAAACTGATACATAAACAGATCGGGGACACCGACTACCGCCTGTCGGTGGTGCCCCTGGGGGGTTATGTCAAGATGCTGGGGGAACACCCCGGCGACCAGGTTTCTCCGGAGCTGCAACCTTACTCCTTCATGCACCATCCTCTTTGGCACCGCGTCCTCATCATCCTGGCCGGGCCGGTCTTCAACCTGATCTTTGCCTTTCTGGTCTTCTTCCTGATCTTTGCCTTCAGTGGCATACCTTACCTCACTACGGTAATCACCGAGGTGGATAAGAATTCCCCTGCGGCGGCGGCGGGACTGCAACCAGGCGATCAGGTGCTGGCGCTGGCTGGCCAGCCGGTGGGGCGCTGGGAGGACCTACCCCCGATAATCCGGAGGACAGGGGAGCACCCTCTGGAGCTGACCCTGAAGCGGGGCCAGGAGATAATCACGGTGCAAGTCACCCCCCGGAGGCAGGAAATCCCCGATATCTTCGGCGGCAAATCTTCCGCGGTGATCATCGGCATCCTAAACAAAAAGGACCTTGCCATTGACCAGGTGGGGCCGGGGCGGGCCTTCGTCCAAGGCGGCGCCGCCACCTGGGGGGTCGTCTACCTCACCACCCTCAGCCTGTATAAACTCGTGGCGGGCGAGGCGCCCCTGAAGGGACTGGGCGGGCCCATCCTCATCGCCCAGGTGGCGGGCCAGCAGGCGAAGCTGGGAGCGGCGGCGCTGTTACAATTTATGGCAGTCCTGAGCGTCAACCTCTTCCTCCTCAATCTGCTGCCCATCCCCATCCTGGACGGCGGCCACCTGTTTTTCTGCGTCCTGGAGGCGGTGCGGCGCAAACCAATGGAGATCAAGCAGCGGGAAATCGCCCAGGGGGTGGGCCTGATGCTGATCCTGGCCTTGATGGTCCTGGTATTTTACCAGGATATCCTGCGGCTGGTGACCTCCCCCCACTGAGGCGGCATGCTGATCCTGGCCCTGGATACCGCCACCGACACCGGCAGCCTGGCCCTGGTGGAAGACGAGGAGCCCTTGTGGGAATCTTCCCTGGAGGGCGCCGGCGCCTATTTGTCCCGGCTGCTGCCCCGGCTGGCGGCCCTGTTCGCGGCCGCCGGACGGGTCCCCGCCGACCTGGGGGCCATCGGCGTCAGCGTGGGGCCTGGTAACTTCACTGGCTTGCGTATCGGCTGCGCCACGGCCAAGACCCTGGCCTGGTCCCTGGGCTGCCCCCTGGTGCCGGTGCCCACCTTGGAGGTGCTGGCAGCCCAGGTTCCCTTTCAGCCCCAGACCATCGGGGTGGTGATGGACGCCAAGAGGAGCGAGGTCTACTGGGGCCTGTACCGCTGCCCGGCAGACCAGCCACTGGTTGAGGCCGAACCCGTCCGCCTGCCCCTGGCCGAACTCTACCGCCGCCTGATCCCGCCCCTGGTCCTCACCGGTCCCTGGGTGGGTTCCCTGGCGGGCTTGCCGGAGGGGGTGGCGCTGGCGGCCCCGGAAAGCCGCCAGCCCCGGGCGGCCACCGTGGCCCGCCTGGCCCGGCGGCGCCTGGAGGCGGGCCTGGCCGCCTCCCCCCAACAATTGGCGCCTTTCTACCTGCGGCCGGCCCTGTGATCCGGATGGCGCGGTTCCCTTTCCTCCCCACCGGCCCGCTCGCCTGGGCAAAGATGGTTGACATCCGGGGGGCGGCATGATAAAGATAATATTTAACATACCAATATTACAGGTTTTTTATGCCCCTGGCGTTAGCCCCCGCAGCCGATTGCGGCACCGATGATACCTATATCTCTACCTGCCTGGCTTTGGCGCAAGAGAAGTTGAGCCAGTTCTCCTCCATCTCGGAAATCGCCGCGCAGGAACGTCTCGTGAACCGCTATCCCCGCCTGGAACTCTTGGAGGCTCCCCGCCAGGTGCTGATCCTGGAAGACGGCGCCGGCGCCACCCGGCTGTCCCGGGCCCAGGCTGCGGTCCTCCGGGGCGAAGTGCTCTTCGAGCACGCCGCCGCCGGGGAGGGCACCCGCCTGATGCTGGGCCCCAAGTATTTTCTCAATCTCGCCCGGGAGCTAACCGTCCCGCATCTGGCCCATCTCCTCAGCCAGGAAAGCGGCCAACCGGTGACCCCGGAGGCCGTGGCCGCCAGCCTGGAGTGCCCGCCCCAGGAGCTGCTACCCATGTCCCTGGGCACCCGCCACATGCTGCAACTAACCTTCGATCTGGAAAACCTGGCCCGCCAGCTGGGGAAAGACCCCAGGGAGGTCCTGCGGCGCCAGCACCTGCTCCTGGTCGTTTCCGAGGAAATGCTGGCCCATCTGGCAAAAGAGTTTTATCAATGGAATTTCTTCGGCTTTCGACGTTGCCAGGTCTATTTCATGGTGCAAAAGAGCTATCATGGATTGGGCCTTAAGGAAGGAAGATTTTTTTACGCCCGGCAAAGTCCCCGGCGTCTCCATAACCACGGCCAGATGGTGATGCAGCAAACCCTGGACCGGCAGCTCTTTTCCCTGTCGGGGGACCATCCCCGGGAAAGGATCTATCACCCCCGGGAGACGGTTGCTGAGTGGCTGCAGGGGTTCTCTGACAAAATCTCCTATAATATCGAGGATTTGGACTATCTGACCGGTTCCCTCGATTTAGCCGGCCTGGGGCTGGCCCTGGAATTGGGGCAACAGGGGTATCGGATGGTCATGGAAGTGGTGGCCAACAACCCCCAAAAGCCCCAAAAGGGCGGCTTGCTGGCCTGGGACCCCGAGCTCTCCCGGGATGTGATGGTGGAAAGTTTTCAGTTGGGGGAGATGGCGCCGGGGGACATCCATTACCTGAACCGGAACTTCAATCACTACCCCCAGCCCGTGGAGAGCTGGCGGCAGGTGGGAGAGGCGGGCTTGCCCTTGCCCATCACGGTCAAGGACGGCTTCCTCTATTTCCAACCGGTGCAGGGGGACATCAATTTTCTGGTGAAGACCACCTATTTCCGCCGCCGGGAGCTGCGCCCCATTCGGAGTTTAAAGAGCCCCGCCTCTTTACCGCTGGCGGTTAATCGCATGCATGCCCAAGACCGCCAGCCGGGATTCCGGGAATTCCTGTGGCGCGGTTTCCAGAGGAGCCCATGAACCAGCCTCGGAAGATGTACATTAATGTGGCGGACCCGGAGGAATTCCGGGTAGTCATCGTAGCCGAAGGGCAGTTGGATGAGTTTGCCCTGGAAACCTCGGCCCGGGAGCAGACCAAGGCCAACATTTACAAGGCGGTGGTGGTCAACGTCGAGCCCAGTCTCCAGGCGGCCTTCGTCAACTACGGCGGCGAGCGCCACGGATTTCTACCCCTTTCCGAGGTGCATCCCGACTATTACCAGGAAAAGGTCCAGGACAAAGGCCAGACCAAGATCCAGCGGGTCCTGCGTAAAGGCCAGGAGATCATCGTCCAGGTCTACAAGGAAGAGACCGCCAGCAAAGGGGCCTATCTCAGCACTTACATCTCCATGCCGGGGCGCAACCTGGTGCTCCTGCCCAAACAAGCCCAGCTGGGGATTTCCCGCAAGATCGAAAAGGAAGATGAGCGGCTGCGCCTCAAGGAGCTGGCCCAGGAAATCGGCCTGCCCCCGGAAATGGGTCTCATCATCCGCACCGCCGGGCAGCAGGCCAAGACCAGGGACCTGACCAAGAACCTCCAATTTCTCCTGCAGCAGTGGGAGAACCTGAACCGCACCGCAACCGAACAAAAGGCCCCCTGCCTGCTCTACCGGGACCTGGACCTGATCACCCGCACCGTCCGGGATTACCTCACTCCGGATATCAACGCCATTCTGGTGGACGATCCGGAAGTCTTTCAGCAATTGCGCGGCTGGCTGCGGATGGCGGCGCCCCGGCAGGTCCATGCCCTGAAGCTCTACAAGGACCCGCTGCCCATCTTCAGCCGCTACCAACTGGAGGACCAACTGGACCGCATCTACGCCGACATGGTCCCCTTGAAATCCGGGGGCAGCATCGTCATCAATCCCACCGAGGCCCTGGTGGCCATCGACGTCAACTCCGGCCGCTGCACCAGTCAGAAAGAGCTGGAAGAGACGGCCCTGAAATCCAACCTGGAGGCCGCCCAGGAAGTGGCGCGGCAGCTCCGCCTGCGGGACCTGGGCGGCCTGGTGGTCATCGATTTCATCGACATGAGGGACAAGAAACACCAGAAGGAGGTGGAGGCGGCCCTGAATAAGAGCCTGAAAGCGGACAAGGCCCGGGTGTCAGTGGGGCACCTGTCCAAGTTCGGCCTGCTGGAACTCTCCCGGCAGCGCCTGCGCCCCACCGCCGAGGCCAGCGCCTATAACCCCTGCCCCACCTGCCAGGGGAGCGGCCGCCTCAAGACGGTGCCCTCCCTCGGTCTCAGCCTGCTGCGGCAGATCAGCGTCCAGGTGGCGCAAAATCCCATCCAGGAAGTCCGGGCCCTGGTGCCTCTGGAGGTGGGCAATTTCCTCCTCAATCAGAAACGCCGGGAAATTCTGACCCTGGAAGAGCAATATCACCTCCGCATCCTGCTCACCTCCTCAGTCGGCCTGTCCCCGGAGGAAATCCAGCTTGAATTTATCAAACGGGAGGCCGAGGAACCCAAACGGGAGGCTCCGGAGGCCAAACCGGAGGCCAAACCAGAGGTCGCGGAAATCAAACGCGAGGCCCCGGAGGCACAACCGGAGCCGCGCAAGTCCAGGCGGGGGCATAGGCGGGGGCCTCGGCGGGGGTCCAGACGCGGCCCCAGGGAAGGGCCCCAGGAGGCCCCGGCCCAAGAGCCGCCAGCCGGGGAGGCGGGCCCGGCCACGGAGGCGGGCCCGGCCACGGAGCCGGAGTAAAGAACCTGCAAACCCTGAGACCCCGGAGCGCTCTTGGTGGATCGGTCCCGAGCGCCCGCCGGGAGTGCTGTTAAGGAGCCAGGCATGCGAAGCAACCTGATGAAGTCGGGGCTGGAAAAATATCCCCACCGCTCCCTCTTCAAGGCCATGGGACTCACCGACCGGGAGATCGACCAACCTATGATCGGGGTGGCCAATTCCTTTAACGAATTCATCCCCGGCCACCTCCACCTGAACCAGATCACCCAGGCGGTGAAGGCGGGGGTGCGTCTGGCGGGTGGCACTCCCCTGGAGTTTGGGGTCATCGGCGTCTGCGACGGCCTGGCCATGCACCACCCGGGGATGAAATATTCCCTGCCCTCCCGGGAACTCATCGCCGATTCCGTGGAGGTGATGGCCACCGCCCACCCGGTGGACGGCCTGGTCCTGGTGGCCAACTGCGATAAGATCGTCCCCGGCATGCTCATGGCAGCCCTGCGTCTCAATATCCCGGCGATCCTGATCTCCGGCGGCCCCATGCTGGCCGGACGCTACCAGGGGAAGGAAGTGGACCTGATCACGGTGTTTGAGGGGGTGGGAGCCCTCAAGGCCGGGAAGATCTGCGAAGACGAATTGAAGGACCTGGCGGAGTGCGCCTGCCCCGGCTGCGGCTCCTGCGCCGGCATGTTTACCGCCAACTCGATGAATTGCCTCAGCGAAGCGGTGGGGCTGGCCCTGCCGGGCAACGGCACCATCCCCGCGGTACACGCGGCCCGCTTCCGCCTGGCCAAGGAGGCCGGCTTCAAGATCATGGATCTGGTGAACCGCCAGATCCTACCCCGGGAGATTGCCACCCTGGAGGCCTTTAAAAACGCCATCGCGGTGGACATGGCCCTGGGGTGCTCCACCAACACCGTGCTGCACGTTCCCGCCATCGCCTGGGAGGCCGGCCACGAGCTGTCCCTGGACCTATTCAACGACCTCTCCGACCGCACCCCGCACCTCTGCTCCATGAGCCCTGCTGGCCCCCATCACCTGGAAGACCTGGACCGGGCCGGCGGAGTCCCTGCGGTCATGAAGGTTCTCCTGTCGGCGGGGCTGGTGCAGGGCTCGCCCCTCACCGCCACCGGCCGGAGCGTGGCCGATAACCTGGCCGCCGTCAAGGTATTGGACCAGGAGGTCATCCGCCCCCTGGCCAATCCGTACCATTCCCATGGGGGCATCGCCATCCTCCGGGGCAACCTGGCACCCGACGGCGCAGTGGTGAAACAGTCGGCGGTGGATCCCCAGATGCTGGTGCATGAAGGCCGCGCCCGGGTCTTCGAGGGCGAAGAGGAGGGCACCCGGTCCATCCTGGACGGCCAGATCAAGCCCGGCGACATCGTGGTGATTCGCTACGAGGGCCCCAGGGGCGGCCCCGGCATGCGGGAGATGCTCACCCCCACCTCGGCTATCTCCGGTATGGGCCTGGACAAAGAGGTGGCCCTGCTGACCGATGGCCGCTTCAGCGGCGGCACCCGGGGGGCGGCCATCGGCCACATCTCACCGGAGGCCGCGGACGGCGGGCCCATCGCCCTGGTTAAGGAGGGCGACCGCATCAGGATTGATATCCCGGGTAAGACCCTGACCCTGTTGCTGGAGGAAGCGGAGCTTCAGCGTCGTCGGGCTGCCTGGCGGCAGCCGGCGCCCAAGATCCAACATGGCTACCTCGCCCGTTACAGCCGCATGGTGTCCTCCGGCAGCCAGGGCGCGGTGTGCAAGTGAGGGGAGGCGGCCTGCCATCCGTTCGGCAGCTTCTAAAACGGGATATTTAGGCAATCGCTTTCAGGTTTTCGTCTGGATATGAGAGAGAATTTATCCAACCGTGCCACTTTTCGACATTCCCGGCGGTCTGCTCCCGGGTCCAGGTCCAATAACTGGCAGGCCAGCGCGGTAACGGGTAAATTGACGGTTAATAATAAACCTAATAAAAAAAATGACTTGACCCAGTTATCGACAAAACCCCGGGCCCTTATTAATACAATTAAAAATTCCTATTATCTTGGGAGAACCCTGACATGCAGGTAAAGATCAATCGGGAAACCTTGTTGAAGGGGGTGGGACGGACCCTGGGAGTGGTGGATCGCCGGGGAACCATGCCCATTTTGGCCAATTTTCTCATGCAAACCGAGGACAACCGGGTGCGCATCGCCGCCACCGATTTGGAGGTGAGTTTCCGCGGCTTCTACCCGGCAGAGATTCTGGAGCCCGGGGAGGTCACCATCCAGGCCCATTACTTCTTCAACCTGATCAAGGAACTCCCGGGCGACACCCTGGATCTGAGCGCCACGGATAAAGGGGGGATGAAAATTTTGGCCGGCGACTCCCGGTACCAACTGAACGGCCTGCCCGCGGACCAGTTTCCCCCGATGCCGGAGATCGCCGAGCAGAACCTGGTGGAGGTGGAGAGCCACATGGTGAAGGAGATGATCGAAAAGACCATCTTCTCGGTCTCCGTTGACGATCTGCAATATCATCTCTCCAGCATCTTCTGGGAGCGCCTGGAGGTGGAGACCGGCTTCCTGCTGCGCCTCATCTCCACCGACGGCCACCGCCTCACCCTGATTGAGCGCCCTTTGCCCGGCAGCGAGAACCTCTCCATCGAGAAGGGCATTTTGATCCCCCGCAAAGGCATGGCCGAAGTGATCCGCTTCCTGGCGGAAGAGGAGAAGGTTTCCCTGGGCCTGAGCACCCAGAGCCTGGCCCTGCGGGCCGATGACCATTACCTCTTTATCCGGCTGCTTCTGGACAAGAAATTCCCGGAATACCGCCGCATCATCCCGGAAACCTTCGCTTACCGCTTCGCGGTCAACCGCCGGGAGTTCTCCGAGGCCATCAAGCGCATCTCGCTCTTGTCCAGCGAGCGCTTCAAGGGCGTGGTGCTGAAGCTCTCCAGCGACCAGGTGGAGGTTTCCTTCACCAATCCGGAGGTGGGGGAAGGCCAGGAAATGGTGCCCGTGTTCATGGAGGCCGGCGACCCGGCCGGCTTACCCCTGGAGGTGGGCTTCAACGCCCGTTATTTCCTGGAACCCCTCAACGCCATGGAGAGCGAGATGGCGATCCTGGAGCTCAACGACAAGGACCGTCCCTGCCGCCTGGTGGACCAGGGCGATCCCCACTATTTCAGCATCATCATGCCCATGAGCCTGTAGGGTGCGGCTGGCATGGTGGGGCGGGCGTCCCTGCCCGCCATTTGGGAATTGTGATGGCAGAGGACAAAATCTTCAGGCGTTACGCGGAGCGGGTCGGCTACCGCGACGCCGAGAGGGAACAGATCCAGGAGGGGGACCCGCGGCTGCGGCAGATTGAACGGCTGGCCCGGGCCGCGGCCCGCTACTCCATCGCCGCCGAAGTGGTTAAGGCCCGCCACTGCAATTCCGGCTACCGGGTGGGCGACAGGTTCATCCTGGACGTGGACGGCAATTTCCTCACCAAGCTGTGCCCGCCGCGTCTGTGCGCCTACCTGATCTCCCAACTTACGGTGCCGGTGGCCCTGATCAACGAACGCCTGAGCGAAGGGTTGGACCCCAACCAGTTTCATTTCATGCATCAGGTCCGCTGCCCGGATGCGGGGGTCGAATGCGGCGGCTATGGCGAAGTGATGCTGGAAATTAAAGTAGTGCCTCGGATTAAAGGAGGTCCAGCCAGTATTCCCGATTGATTAAAGAGGGGTTTCCTGATATAAATTTAATCATGGGGATACATCGGCCCACCGGGCGGGACCGGTTCCGGAAGGGCGTCAAAGAGCTTCTCTGTCAAACTCTCTTTCCCCCCCAAAACATGAATGATCTGATTAAAGGGACCAGCAAGCTCCGGGGGAGTGAGGGATGTTGGGTTTGTCAACCTGAGCGCGGGGACTGGCGTTTTTAACAAACCAGATTCTTCGCTCCGAATGACAGCAAAATCAGCGCTAACTGAAACCTTGCCAAGTGCCTCAAAGAACTCATTTTGAGGAGGAGCATTAAATTGCCGGACCAAACCCAGGCCCCCGACGCCGCGGTGCATGAGTACGGCGCCGAAAAGATCCAGGTTCTCAAGGGCCTGTCGCCGGTGCGGGAGCGCCCGGCCATGTATATCGGCAACACCGGCATGGATGGCCTGCACCACCTGGTCTACGAGGTGGTGGACAACTCCGTCGATGAGGCCATGGCCGGCCATTGCAATGAAATTAAGGTAAAAATCCATTCGGATCAAAGCGTCACGGTGGAAGACAACGGCCGGGGCATCCCTGTAGAACCGCACCCCTCCGAGAAGCTGCCCGCGGTGGAGGTGGTCATGACCCGGCTCCATGCCGGCGGCAAGTTCGACTCCGGGGCCTACAAGGTTTCCGGCGGCCTCCATGGCGTCGGGGTCTCGGTGGTCAACGCCCTGTCGGAATATCTGGAGGTGGAGATCCGGCGGGACGGCCAGGTTTACCACCAGCGCTACGAACGGGGCAAGACCGCCACCAAGCTGGCCAATACCGGCAAGACCAAGCGCCGGGGCACCACGGTAACCTTCAAACCGGACCCGGAAATCTTCCCGGAAACCACCTTCAGCTACGACGTGCTGGCCCAGCGCCTGCGGGAGCTTTCCTTCCTCAACGGCGGGGTGCGCATCTTCCTGGAAGACGAACTCTCCGACCGGAAGAACGAGTTTCTCTATGCAGGGGGGATCGTCTCCTTCGTCGAATACCTGAACCGCAACAAGACCCCCATCCATCCGGAGCCCATCTATCTCACCGGCGGCAAAAACGGCACCGACCTGGAGATAGCCTTCCAATATAACGACACCTACAACGAGCAGATCTTCACCTTCGCCAACAACATCAACACCCGGGAGGGCGGCGCCCACCTGAGCGGCTTCAAGGCCGGGCTCACCCGGGCCATCAACCAGTACATGGCGATCAGCGACCTGCCCAAGAACCTGAAGAACAGCCACCTCACCGGAGAGGACGTCCGGGAGGGCCTGGTTGCGGTGATCAGCGTCAAGCTGCCGCATCCCCAGTTTGAGGGGCAGACCAAGACCAAGCTGGGCAACAGCGAAGTCAAGGGCCTGGTGGAAAATCTATTGTATGAGCACCTGCTCAGCAATCTGGGTGAGAATCCGCGAGTGGCCAGGGACATTCTGGCCAAGCTGCTGGATGCGGCCCGGGCCCGGGAAGCGGCCCGGCGGGCCCGGGACCTGGTGCGGAAAAAGGGGGCCCTGGGGGATATGACCCTGCCGGGCAAGCTGGCCGACTGCCAGGAGCGGGACCCCGCCCGCCGGGAACTCTACCTGGTGGAGGGCGACTCCGCCGGCGGCTCCGCCAAGCAGGCCCGGGACCGGCGCTTCCAGGCCATCCTGCCCCTCAAGGGCAAGATCATCAACGTGGAAAAGGCCCGGCCCGAGAAGATGTTTGAGAATTCGGAGATCCGCACCCTGATCTCCTCCCTGGGTTCGGACCTCTCTCAGGAAGAACTCGACCTGGTGTCCCTGCGTTACCACAAGGTTATCATCATGACCGACGCCGACGTGGACGGAGCCCACATCCGCACCCTGCTCCTCACCTTCTTCTATCGCGAGATGGAGGGCCTGGTAGCGGGCGGCTACCTGTATATCGCCCAGCCGCCCCTGTACCGCCTCACCCGGGGCTCGGAGAAAACCTACCTGAAGGATGACGGCGAATTCAAAAAGCACCTGCTGAAGCGGGGCATGGAGAAGAAGCGCCTTCGCCTGGGAGCCGGCCGCACCCTGGAAGGCGCCCCCCTGGGTCAGGCCCTGGAAAAGGTCATCGCTTATCAGGAATATCTGCAACGCTTTGAAAAGAGGGGCCTGGACCGCAAGGTTTTGCAGTTGCTGCTGGATAACGGGATCGTCTCCAAGGAGAGCCTGTGCCAGGAAGAGCGGCTGCGGGAATTGGTGCAGGCGCTTCAGCAAGAGCACAACGTGGCGGCTCGCCTGGAGTTTGACGAGGAGCACACCTGCTGGGCATTTCTCATTTCCTCCAATGTGCGTGACAAAGGAGAAATCCGCATAGACTGGGAAATTTTGTCAGGCAGCGACTTTCAGGCCCTGGTGCGCCTTAGTCAGGAGATCCAGGATTTCAAGAACCCGCCGCATTTCCTGGAAGGCAAGGACCGCACCTGGGAGTTCCCGTCCCTGGAGGGGCTGGTGGCCTTTATCCTGGAGGAAGGCCAGAAAGGCATCAATATCCAGCGCTTCAAGGGCCTGGGGGAAATGAACCCGGAGCAGCTCTGGGAAACCACCATGGACCCGGAGACCCGGACCCTATTGAAAGTGAATATTGCCGACGCTTCCGAGGCGGACAATATCTTCACCATCCTCATGGGGGACAAGGTGGAGCCCCGGCGCGAATTTATTCAGAACAACGTCCTTGAACTGAATGAACTGGATATTTAACTTTAGATGGTAAAGAGCCGCACGCAAGAGAGGAATAACTCCCGGCGACCCGGGCTAATTCACTTCTGAGGAGGGAAGATCATGGAGCGCAAAGCCAGCTTCAAAACTTTCATCACCCGGCGGGAGGCCCTTTATGTGGGTGATGTGCCGGGCCATTGCCTGATGCTCACCGAGATGGAGGGAGAGCCCATCGATTACAAACCCGGGGTGGCCGGAGCCTTTGTCTCGCGGCGCAGCGTCGGATTCCACGACCGCGTCAAAGGCGACGGCCCCATGAATGGCTATGCCACGACCATTTATGAGAACGGCTCGGTCTATTCCCGCTTTCGGGGGGAAAAAACGGGGGCGGCGACCAAGGGCAAATGGGAGGTTTACAAGGGTATCGGCAAGTTAAGCACCCTGAAGGGGACCGGTACCTTTACGGTGACCGCTTCGAAGAAGCCCGGCGAGTTTATCCTGGAGATGGAAGGCGACTACACCTTGTAAGGTCCGGCCGGCAAGCACTTGCCGGCCCCTGATCCCAGATGCCGCGAGGCCCCTTTCCCTTCCCTGCGGGGAGGGGAAAGGGCTTGGAGTTGAAGATACCTTGACGAGCCAGGATTTTTGCACCAGGTGTGGCGCCGGGTTGCCGGGGGAGGAGCCCCGGGGCTATTTCGACGAGGTCCTCTGCGAGGACTGCTATGTGGAGGCCCTCAGCCCGGTCCGCACTTGCGACCCCTGGGCGGTGCACTGCGCCCGGAGCCTCAAGGACCTTCCAGGCGGCCTCACCCTCACCGCCCGGCAGCAGCAGCTCTATGAGCTGGTCAAAGAAAGGGGAGAGGTTTCTGCCTTGGATGCGGCCTCGACCCTGGGGATCAGCGAAGATGAAGTGCGCCGGGAGTTTGCGGTGCTGCGACACCTGGAAATGCTCCGGGCCTGCAAGAAAGACCAGGGCATCTTCCTAACCCGGTTTTGAGCCCCGACCCCATCGATCTTGATTATGCCTTGCTCCGGCGCCTGGCGCGGGGAGAGGCCGCGGCCCTGACGGAGTTTGTCCGGCGCCACCAGCAGCGAGTCTACCAAATAGCCTACCGGCTGTTGCGGGACCATCTGGAAGCGGAAGACGCAGTCCAGGAGGTCTTCCTCAAGGTCTATGAGAACGCCCACCGTTTTGAACCCAAGGCGAAGGTTTCCGCCTGGCTCCATCGCATTACCGCCAATCACTGCCTCAACCTGCTGCGCCGCCGGCGTCCTTTGGTGGTGTCCCTGGACCAGGACGAGGGGACCGGGCCTCCGGACCCCGGGGCCAATCCCCTGGAGATCCTGGAAGAGCGGGACTTGCACCGCCGCCTGGAGGAGCTGCTGGAGGAGTTGCCGGAGAACCAGCGGCGGGCCCTGATCCTGAAGCGCTTCGCCGGGCTCTCCTATCAGGAGATCGGCGAGGCCCTGGAACTGAGTCCCCAGGCGGTGGACGGCCTGCTGAAGCGGGCCCGCCAGTTCCTTAAAAAGGCCCTTAAGGAGTATCTCGACTGAAGGGTTCACCGCCCCACCGGCGGGCCACCGCTCCAGGGGAGAGGAAACGCCTCAGTTAATGCAGCAAGCCGGGGAAATTTGTGCTATATGGGAAGGGAGGGGTAACCTCGCCCCTACGGGCCGGCGAGGGCGCGGGCTCAACCTAGAAAGGGAGGTTTTGGGTGGCTGGACCGCTAAGCGACCGCCGCGATCAGGAGTAAAACCGTGCGAAACCGCCGGATAGTCCCATTAATGCTCTCCTGCCTGTGCTTCCTGCTGCTGGTTTCCCCGACCTGGGGGGAAAGGGGGCCCACCTTGGCGCAAGTGCGCCAGGCAATGATCGATAACCCCCAGGACCCGGAGGCCAACTACAAGCTGGGCTTGAAGTATGAGGCGCTGGGTCGTCCCCGGGAGGCGCTCAAGTACCTGCAGCAGGCCGTCAAGCTGAAGCCCGACTATGCTGACGCCCTCAAAGAGCTGCAAAAGCTTAGGGAAGAAAGCGGGGAATATGGAGAGGCCGCCAAGCACCTGGAGGCGTTGAGCAAGCTCAAGCCCGATTCCCTCGAAATTAAAAACCAGTTGAGCGAGGCCAACAACAAGCAGGGACTGGCCCTGCTCCAGCAGGGGAAATTTGCTGACGCGGCGGGGGCCTTCCAGGAGGCCGCCCAGAGCAGCCCCAAGTCCCCCGGGCCCCTCAACAATTTGGGGATCGCCCAGTTACAGGCAGGCAACCGCCAGGGGGCCGTGGCGTCCTTCCAGGAGGCCGTGCGTCGCGATCCCATGAACCCCGAGGCGCACTATAATCTGGCGCTCACTTATTTGGATATGGGCGACAAAGGGAAGGCTCGCGTCGAGTTTCTGTCGGTTCGCAGCCTGGACCCGAATATGGGCCGGGAACTGGCGCCCCAGGTCCTTATCGGCACTCCCCAAGCGCCGGAGGCCCCCCCGGCGCCGCCTTTCTTGCCAAAATCCACCCCCCCGATTGGGGAGGAATGACCGCGGCACCTCCCGGGGGGTGGAGGCCCAGCTACTTGCCGGAGAGTTCCTTTATCTCTTTTTTGGCGCGGGCGTGCGAAAGCAGACCCTTTCCTGCCGGGAGCCGGGCAATCGCGGCGGCCGCGCCGGTTTTGGCGATTTATGGTGTTATGTTATTAACGGGATTATGATGATTGCCCTTATTTATCGCGCTGGGCGGTCCTTGTGTATCCCCTCTCCCCCACTGGGGGAGCGGGTTGGGGTGGGGGGAAGTTAATCTCTTTTCCGCTCCCATTAATAAACAAGGATAAGGTTTCAGGGGAGATTAGCAGATGCCCATAAAGTGCCCCGAGGTGCAGGACCAGCTTTCCGCCTGGCTGGACGGCGAACTGGCCCCTGAAGTGGCGGACGGAGTTGCCCGGCACCTGGAAAACTGCGATGGCTGCCGCCGGGAACTGGCCCAGTTGGAGGCCCTGGAGCAAGCCCTGGGGTCCTTGCCCGAGGCGGCGTTGCCCCCGGGGCTGCCGGAAAAGGTGAGGGCCCGGCTGCCGCGGCCGCCTCGCCGCGGCTGGCAGTCCCTGGCCCTGGCCGCCTCCCTGGTCCTGGGAATCCTCCTGGGAAGCGCCATGGGCCGGGATTTTTATCCGCTGACCCAGGCAACCGGCGTCGAACCGGAAGTGGCTAGCCTGGATGCCTTTTCTGACTTTCCCCAGGGGTCCATGGGAATGGTTCTCGCCTCCTATCAGGGAGACGAGGTCAACGGCAACGGCAAGTGAAACCCAAGTGGCTTTTATATCTGGTAATTTTTTCTTTGGCCTTGAACTTCGGGACCATAGGCGCCTTTGCCTATCTCCGCTATCAGGACCGGGCGCAAAGGCTGCACTATGGAATGCCGCCCCCCCTGCCCATGCGGGCCCTGTGGGGCGCTCTGAAGTTGGAAGACTCCCAGCGGCAGGCCCTGCACGGCCTGTTGCCGGAGCACCGGGGCAAGACCGCCGAAATCCGCAACGCCTTGTTCCTAAAGCGCCAGGAGCTGTTCGATCTGCTAAAGGTTGAGGCTCCGGACATGTCCGAAGTGCGGGCAAAGATCGGGGAGATCAGCGCCCTCCAGGGGCAGCTGGAAGAGGAGCAGATACGGTTTTTGCTGGAGATCCGGAAAGGGTTGAAACCCGACCAAAAGGCCGCCTTCCTGGATCTGATTCAGGGCCGCCTGAACCAGGCCCAGACAGGAACCTACGGCCCCCCGGGCCGGCCGGGCCCCTGGATGGGCCCCAGGAAGGGACCCGGTGTGGGCCCTGGCATACCAGCTGGCCCCAAGGCGCCGGGCGCTCCTGATTAATGTGCAAGGGTGGGGAATACTTCGAGATGGAAAGGAACTTCATGAAGAATAGATGGTGCTTTATCCGCGTCTGGGCGCTGGCCTTGGCCGGGGTGTTGCTCCTGGCTGGCCCCGTACTGGCCCAAAACCAGGGCGGCGGCCAGGGGAGCCGCCCGACGGGGCAGGACAACCAGTTGTGCACGCCTGGGCCGGGCGGGACCTGCACGGTCAACCCTCCCCCTGACCAGGGCAAACAGAATTGCCCCGCGCCGCAACCGAAGGGTTCCCAGGCAGCGGCGGGAGCCTGCAGCGGTAAGCAGCCCAAGACCCAGGCCAATCCTCCGGCTACCAGCCGGTAAGGCGGGGCTGGCCCCCTAAAAAAATCTCCCAAATGCAAAGGGGCGGGTTGATAACCCGCCCCTCCGTGTTGGGGGACCAGGTTCGGAAATGCCGAACCTGGGTTTAATCGCCCTCCCGCCGAGATATTAATGGGAGCGTCAGGGCGAGGGGGAATTTATTTAGTCGCCGCAACCGGAACCGCAGGAGCCGGGATCGCAGGAGTCGGGGCCGCAAGAACTGGAGCCGCAAGAGCAGGCCGACTGCTGGGTCGGATGGTCGGTGACGCCCAGGAGCTGGATCTTGAAAACCAGGGTCTTGCCTGCCAGGCGGTGATTGAAGTCCACCACGAATTTATCGGGCTCGATGGCCAAAACCGTTCCGGTAACGGGGCCATGGGGGCTGGTGAACCGGAGTTCCTGCCCCACCTCGATGGGGTGGTCCTCCAGCATTTCCTTGGGAAATTCCCGCTTGAGGTTATCCTGCAGCTCGCCGTAGGCCTTATCCGGGCTCAGGGCCACCTGTTTTTCGCCGTTCACTTCCATACCGATGACGGCATCATTAAAGCCGGCAATGATCCCGCCGGCGCCCACCTGAAACTCCAGGGGCTGGCGATCGACACTGCTATCGAAAACGGTGCCGTCTTCCAGGCTACCGGTATAGTGCAACTGCACAAAATCGCCTTTTTTTACTCTGGCCATACACTCTCCTTGGGCTCGGGCGGCTTCAAGGGTTTGCCGCCTGCCCCAGTTATTGATCCATGATTGTCATGGGGAAACTATGTGGGCATACCTGCCCGTAGCCCGCGGGACCGGGGCGGGTGGCCTGGACAAAAAAGCCTCCCGGGTTTCCGGCCCCCGGATCGACCGGGCCGGCGCTGGTGTGGAAACGGGGTTAGACCTTTTCCACGTTCTGGGCCTGGGGGCCCTTCTTCCCGTCGACCACTTCGAACTCGACTTCCTGGCCTTCTTCCAGGCTCTTGAAGCCTTCACCCGAGATGTTGCTGTGGTGCACGAAGACATCGGGACCATCGGGCTGGGAAATAAAGCCGTAACCTTTGGAATCACTGAACCACTTGACCTTGCCTCTTACTCTCATTTACGACCTCCAAGAAATTCCAGGCAAAAAAATAGGGGGTGCGACCGGTAAAGGCCCCCTTCTGGAACAGCCCCACTGGTCCCGCCATTGCCTGAATAAATGATTTTACAAAAAATCTGCACCCGTTGTCAAATCTTAGGGACCGGGAAGAGCCAGAAATTTCTCTGAGCCGGGGCAAGTCGCAGCCCCTCACGCCGGCCTCTCCCTTCCGGGGACCGAAAGACAGGCCTCCGTACTTCGAAAAGGCCAGGAGATGAAGTTCCGATTGAAAGAGGCGAAGCGATGCGATGCATGGACCAGAAGACGAGAAAATTAAGGGTGGGCACTGCCCGCCGATTCCTTAGAATCTCTTTAAATGAACCGTATTGCCTTTAGTCCGTTATTCTAAATGGACCTGAGGAAATTTCTTCGGAAATTTCAAGATTAACGGGGCTTCTCTGTTCCCTTATTGCTCATCAGGCTGGTTAGCAAGACCGCCAGAATGCCGCTGGGGGATTAATAGTTATTAACGGGAGCCTGAAAGGGGTTTCCGCTTTATCCCCTCTCCCCCGATGGGGGACGACACCGGGTGAGGGGGAATTTAATCTCTTTTCCGCTCCCATTAATAAGAGGACTTTCTGCAGTCTTTCTTGCAGCCAGGCACTCCCCCGGATACCGAGGAGGATGGTGAAGGCGGGGGGGCGCCTGGCAAGCCCTCGTGATGCCGCGGCCAGGTCTCTAGGGATAACCGGCAAAATTAAATTGACAATATTCGCTTATCCGGTTATCTAAAATTTATGAAAAACGAAGCCCGCCTGTTTAAATCCCTGGCCGACGAGACCCGGCTGCAGATCTTCTGGCTCCTGATGGCGAAAGAAGAACTTTGTGTCTGCGACATCATGGGGGTCCTGGGCATCACCCAATCCAAGGCCTCCCGGCACCTGCGTTATCTCTTTCATTTGGGCTGGATCACGGACCGCCGGGACGGGGTGTGGATGAATTATCGTCTGAGCGTCACCCCCGGCAGCCCGGAGGACAAACAGCTAAAGTTGCTGGCGGAGATCTTGAGTTCCCGCCCGGAGGCGCAGGCTCTGCGAGAGCGTTTGGAGCAGCGGCTGGCAGCCAAATGGCAGGGCCACGAAGGCGCCGCCGCCTGTTCCTGCTCCTGAGCTTATTATCCAGGTCTTTTTTAATCAGGTTTTTTTATCTTGACATACCCGGATAACCGGTTATAAAGAAGTATCCTGGGGCTGCCAGCAAATGAAGTTTCTGGTTCCCAAGCTCCTGCCTTGAAAAGTTGTGAAGCATTGGTGGCACAGGCGTCTCGCCTGTGCTGACTGAGTGGCGGGCGAGACGCCCGCCCCACCGGTCTTCTCATAATTTACGGGTGAGCTGAAGGCCCATGAATTACTGGCTGGGAACCCACTTTAGGCAAAGCTCCTGCTTCGCAGGCCGGATCGACAAGATAATATCTTTTTATTACGCTATGTTGCCCAAGTTGGAGCTCGGGAACCAGTCCTGACGGTGCCATGCCCCTGGCGGACACTACTGACCTGAAACCCAAATTTTTTTTGACCGGATAATACCCATGAAAACGGTTATCCGAATATCCAAGAACTAGGAGCGCTTATGGCCGCCACCGTTGCCAAACGCCTGGGTTTCGTGGAGCGCTGGCTGACCCTGTGGATTTTCCTGACCATGGCCGCCGGGGTTGGCCTCGGCTATTTCCTGCCAGGATTTACCAGGGTTCTGACCTTCTTCCAGGTGGGCACCACCAACATTCCTATCGCCATCGGCCTGATCCTGATGATGTATCCGCCGCTGGCCAAGGTGCGTTACGAGGAACTGCCCCAGGTCTTCAAAAATATCAAGGTCCTGGCCCTGTCGTTAATCCAGAACTGGGTGATCGGCCCCATCCTCATGTTCCTGCTAGCCGTCGCTTTTCTCCGGGGTTACCCGGATTACATGGTGGGTCTGATCATCATCGGCCTGGCCCGCTGTATCGCCATGGTCATCGTCTGGAACGACCTGGCCCAGGGCGATACCGAATACTGCGCCGGGCTGGTGGCCTTCAACTCCATCTTCCAGATGCTGTTCTTTTCCGTGTACGCCTATATTTTTGTCACGGTGCTGCCCGCCTGGCTGGGGATCGCCTCGGGTCTGGAAGTCCGGGTCAGCATCCTCCAGGTGGCGGAAAGCGTGATGATCTACCTGGGCCTCCCCTTCTTCGGCGGCATGTTCACCCGGTTCTTCCTGGTCAGGCGCCAGGGGCTCAAGTGGTATGAAGAAAAATTCCTGCCCAAGATCAGCCCCATTACCCTCATCGCCCTCTTGTTCACCATCGTGGTGATGTTCTCCCTCAAGGGCGAGTATATTGTAGAACTCCCCCTGGACGTGGTGCGCATCGCCATCCCCCTGACCATTTATTTCTTCATCATGTTCTTTGTGACGTTTTATATGTCGGCCAAAGCCGGGGCAGGCTATCGGATTTCCGCCACCCTGTCCTTTACCGCGGCCAGCAACAACTTTGAGCTGGCCATTGCGGTGGCGGTGGCGGTCTTCGGCCTGCGCTCGGGGGAGGCCTTCGCCGCGGTCATCGGCCCCCTGGTGGAGGTGCCGGTGCTTTTCAGCCTGGTGCGCGTGGCCTTGCGGATCAGGGAAAAATATTTTAGGCCCCTGGTGGGCGCGGGCTGCGGCCAGGAGGCTGGCCGCGGTATGCCCCCTCGGGCTGATTAATCTTCAAAAGGAGCCAGAACATGAGCAACCAGGAAGTGAAGGATGCCATCAAAGATCGCTACGGCAAGATTGCCCGGGGGGAGGCCAAGTTCTGTTGCTCCACCTGCGGGCCTACGACCACCGACCACAGCCTGGCCGTGGGCTATAGCGCCGAGGACCTGAGCCTGGTGCCGGAGATGGCAATTCTGGGAGTGGGGTGCGGCAACCCCACCGCACTGGCGGACCTCGAGAAGGGAGAGACCGTCCTGGACCTGGGGTCCGGCGCCGGGATCGACGTCTTTCTGGCGGCCAAAAAGGTCGGGGAGCACGGCCGGGTCATCGGCGTGGACCTGACCGGGGATATGGTGGCCCGCGGGCGGCAGCTGGCCCAGGAGCACGGCTTCGGCAACGTGGAGTTCCGCCAGGGCGATATCGAGCATCTGCCCGTGGATTCGGCAAGCGTGGATGTCGTCATCAGCAATTGTGTGATAAACTTGACCCTGGATAAACTGGCGAGCTTCAAAGAGGTTTATCGGGTCTTGAGGCCAGGCGGGCGCATGCTGGTTGCCGACCTGACGACCGTCGGCGAACTGCCGCCGGAAGTGCGGGCCAGCGCCGCGGCCTGGGCCGACTGCCTGGCCGGGGCCATGGAAAAAGAGGTTTATCTGGAAACCATCCGGCGCGCCGGCTTTGCGGAAGTGGCCGTAGTTTCTGAGTCTTCCTATGAGGGTCCGGGGATGGACGAGCGTTTGTCCGGGAAAATCATCAGCGTGAAGGTGCGCGCCATTAAGGGTTAATGACGGCCTGCAGGATTACTTGATCTTAAAATTATCGGCTAAGGGAGATAAGGGTCGCTTACTCATGCTGAAGGTCCTGTTTCTTTGCACCGAGAACGCCTGCCGCAGCCAGATGGCCGAAGGTCTGGTCAACCAAGATCTGGCCGGTGAGGCGCAGGCTTTTTCCGCGGGGGTGCGGCCCAGCCGGGTCAACCCCCGGGCGGTCCAGGTCATGGCCGAGCTGGGCATCGATATTCGCCACCAGCGGTCCAAGTCAGTGGCTGAGCTGGCCGCTCTACCCTTCGACCTGGTAATCACGCTCTGCGATGAGGCCCAGCAACAATGTCCCCTGTTTCCCGGGGAAACCGAGGTCATGCACGTGGGTTTTCCGGACCCGGCCCGGGCTGCCGGCACCGAAGAAGAAATCATGGCCGCTTTCCGGCAGGTGCGGGACGCCTTGCGGGCTAAAATGATCCCGCGGCTGCGAGACAAGGCTAAGGCGCGCCGCGCTTCCTAAATCCGGGACGCCCCGCGGCCGGATTTAATAGAGTTCGAGGACTACATGGCTGATCGGCAAGAAGCGGCGCCAACCTGCACCGACCCAACTTGTCTCAGGGACGAGGTTCCGGAACAGCTGCCAGGGCAGCCGCGCCCCCGGAAGATTTATCAATATCCGGTAATCGGCGGTTTATTACGGTTTTTCTCCTGGTGGCTGGTTTTTTTCGGCATCTATGCCAGCTCTTCCGTCTGTCCCTTTTGCGGGCAAGCCGGCTGTCCGGTGGGTGTGGCGGCCGCCGGGATAGTGGGCGGCTTCTTCGCAGCCATCTGGACTTACGGGAAAGCCTGGTTAGCTCGCCTTAAGGAGCTTTTCGGGCGTCTCCGCAGTAGTAGCCATCGCCAGGTTCCTGGACCGGATTGAAGACTTTGAAAACTTCCTTCCCAACATGGTTTTCGGTTTTCGGTGACCGGCAAAATCAAAGTAGGGGCGGGTTTAAAACCCGCCCCTACAGAGACCGAAAACAGCAAACAGAGAACGCAGGCTAAAGCCTGCGGCTACAGTTAAAGCAGGGAGGGCACTGCCCGCCAATTCCCTAACAAGCTCTTCCTATCCCCTGGGTTTCCGCCAAAGGCCTTCCAGCCCGCGTCTGGTCCTGATCTAGATCTCTTTAGGAAATTATCAAGGTCGCATTGATTTTTGGTTAAATAATCACTAATTTAGAACTTTAAAAATGCTGCCTTTGAAAAGGAGGAAGACCATGGCCGTTTCGGATAATGGTCTGAAGGGCGCAGTTCCCAGCATTCTGGTGGTGTTAGGGGTGGTGCTGGCGGCCCCCATCATTCTCCCCGCCGTGGCGGCGGTGTCTCGCCCTTTGGCCAAGACCTTGATCAGGGGCTATTTGACCCTTTCGGACATGGCCAAGGAGTTTTCCGCAGAAGCCGGTGAGCAGATCAGCGACCTGGTGGCCGAAGTCAAGGCCGAGAGAGACACTGCGGCGGCGGCCGAGGTGGTGGCCGGCTCGAAAGTCAAACCAGCCGCTTAACAGATTCCGGAGTGCAGGATGGAAATAGAGGGCCGCAAAGTAGTCCCCTGCCCTACCGGGGCGGGTGCGTCTGCAGGTCGCCAAGGTTAAAGGAAACCCGGCCCTGGGTTGAGTGCATTAAAAATTTGACAATAAATATGTAAGCATGATAAGCTTACACATATGACTATGCAGACATTCGGTCAAAAAATCAGGGAACTTAGAGGAAAGAAAGACTTTTCTCTACGAGAACTTGCAAAGGAAATTGGTGTTTCTGCCGCCTTCTTGTCGGACATTGAACTTGGGAGGCGATATCCTTCAGAAAAAGTTTTCTTAAGCTTAGCTCAGAAATTGGATACCAATATAGAAGACCTGCGTGAATATGATATACGACCTCCGATAGAGGAGCTAAAGCGTCTTACGGTCTCTAATCCATTGTATGGTGTGGCCTTTCGAAAAGTGATCGACAAAAATATCAGCGCACAGGACCTTATAAATTTCGCAGATAAAAAGTCACAACGTAAGAAGAAATCATGAGAACCTATAGAGCTAAATCGGGTCCTTTCAGCGAACAGCCGTTCTATAAAGTCGAAGAAGTTGAAAATATATGTACTGATGAGCTATGTAGGGTCGGTTTACTGCCTTCAACCCCAAGCCCGGTTAGAGTTGAGCGGTTTATCGAAAAGAAGTTCAGGATTAGCCCTGTTTATGAGGAATTGCCTGAAGGCGTTCTCGGGCTCATAGAGTTTGGTCCACATGGCGTAAGGAGGATAGTGGTTTCTAAATCGCTTTCCGAGGAAGGTGGTAAAATTGCAGAACGCAGGATCAATACCACCTTAGCTCATGAGGCAGGGCATGGCCTACTGCACGCCCATTTATTTGTGCTGGGAGAAAAGCCAGCCTCACTCTTCAGTGGTGATTTATATCCAAACGAACCAGGCATCCTTTGCCGGGGCGAGGATATTCAAGGCGTTGCAGAGCAGAGAAAAAAGAAATACGAATGGTGGGAATATCAGGCAAATATGGCAATCGGACCTTTACTGCTCCCCAGGTCATTGGTAATTACCTCCTTAGAGCCATTTTTGGTGAAACAAGGATTGCTCGGGTTAGATACACTGGATCAAAACCGCCGAGAAGCGGCTGCAAGACGCCTGGCAGAAATTTTTGAGGTGAATCCCATCGTGGCCAAGATCAGATTAGGCCTGCTATTCCCTCAAAGCGCCGGCCAGATGGCATTATAATTTTCCCTATTGACAGCCTATATTTTTTTGGCTAAAATATCGTACAGCGTAAGCATACATTGTATGCTTATCAAAAATCGGTCCCAAATTGGTCTATGGGACCAGTAACTACTAATATTTAAAGGAGAAAAACCATGACACACGAAGAAAAACACGAGGTGCGGATTCACATTGACCGCAAACCTTACGAGTCACCAAACCCGACAACTGCCTCGGCGCTTTATGCGCTTGGGGACATCCCTTCCGGGAAAGAGCTGTTTCGGGAAGTTGAGGGAAATCAAGAAGACCTGCCGATTCCCCGCCATGATGGAGAAATCCATCTCACAAAGGACGAACATTTCTACAGCGAACGCGTATTCGAGATAATCGTGAACACAGAGAAGAAGGAAGTCGAGACAAGAGTGCTGACTTTTTGGAACGTTGTCGAGCTTGGGTTTCCTAATCCGGATGGATCAACTTTCGACTACACAGTGACGTACAAAAAGGCCCTCGGACCGAAGCATGAGGGAACGCTGGTGGATGGTGGGACCGTCAAAATAAAGAATGGAACGATAATCAATGTCACAAGAACCAATAAATCTTAGCCCAGACTTAAAGCAGCTACGGGACGAAGGGTACTATCTTGAAATTCGTGGGTCGTATCTGCTTGTTAAAGATGTTCCGTATGTCAACTCCGAGAAGGAGGTAAAACGCGGTATTCTAGTGTCGAAGCTGAATCTGGCTGGCGACGTAACCCAAAGGCCGGATGATCATCAGGCCCATTTCGTTGGCGGCCGCCCTTGCCATCGGGACGGATCGCCAATGAATGAACTCATAAGCCAATCCAGTGAAAACAAACTCGGTGAAGACTTGATTGTCAGTCATTCGTTTTCACGAAAGCCGCCGCGCGGTTACTACGAAAATTATTACGAGAAGATGACGACCTATGTCGCGTTTATCTCCAGTCACGCTGAAGCAATAGACTCTAGCGCGACGGCACAAGTCTATCGTGTCGACGAGCCGGAAGATGATGATTCTCCATTTAACTATCTTGACACGGCATCAAGCCGAGCTGAAATAAACATTGTTACGAAAAAGCTGGCGCTCGACAAGATCGCGATTGTAGGATTGGGCGGCACGGGTTCCTATATACTAGACCTCGTGGCCAAAACGCCGGCCAAGGAAATCCACCTCTTTGACGGTGACATATACTCAACGCATAACGCATTCAGGTCACCCGCCGCGCCTTCAATTGAGGAGTTGCGTGAGCAACCGCTGAAGGTGGCCTATTTCAAGACCCTGTACTCAAAAATGCATCGTGGCATTATTGCTCATGACACCTATGTCGCCGCCTCTAATGTCGATGAATTACAGAACATGAATTTCGTCTTTCTATGTCTTGATAAGAATGAACCAAAACGGCTCATCATTGAGAAACTCGAAGAGAAGGGCATTCCGTTCATTGATGTTGGGATGGGGTTAAATTTGAAAAATGACATGCTAAGTGGTATTTTGAGGGTTACAACAAGTACAGCAGAACAGCGCCAGCATGTGTGGGCAAAAAAGAGAATACCCCTTGACGAAGAAGACGACAATAACGAATACGACAAGAATATTCAAATTGCTGATCTAAATGCCCTAAATGCTGTGCTTGCTGTCATCAAATGGAAGAAGCTATTCTGTTTTTATGCAGACCTAGAAAAGGAATTTTTCAGTACCTACACAATAGACTGTAATATGTTAACCAGCGAAGATGCTTTATGAAGAAAGAAATAGAATTGATTCCTGAATTTGTTGAATCTGTTCCACCCGAGCTGAAAGACGGTATAATCTACATTTCCATGATTTATGGTACGGCGATCCATAAATGTTGCTGCGGATGTGGAGAAAAAGTCGTTACACCATTTAGTCCGACAGATTGGAAGTTAATTTTTGACGGAGTGTCGATTTCGCTTGACCCTTCGATCGGAAATTGGAGTTTTAAGTGCAAGTCTCACTATTGGATAAGGCATAACAGGGTTATATGGGCGCCTCGATGGTCCCGAGAAAAGATCGCCGCCGGAAGAGCTCGTGATCGATTTATGAAGGATAGGTATTTCGAAACCGCTGACATCGTGGCGGATAGTATGAAAAAGACAAGCTCTGCGAGTTTGCTGAACGGTAACGCAGAGCAGGGCCTTTGGCGGAAGATAAAGAAGTGGTGGTCGCGGAGTTAGACAAAAGTACAAAGGTATTCAACTAATAAATATTAAGGAGAAATACCATGACTTCAAAATTCAATATTCAATGGAAGCAGAATCTCAGAAAAATCCCCGATGTCATCCTAACAAAGGTAAAGGGCCTCAAAACAGATAATTTAGTTGTCGCCTGCGTAAAAAAAATCTCGGCCGCAGATATTAGCGGCGCCAAATATTCCCATTTAAATATAAGTCTTGAAGCGAATAAGCCGCTTTTCCTAAGCGCGGTTGTTCCTAATGCGGAGGTTGGCAGATATTCAAGGGCTAATGTTGAAGGCAAAGAGATCGTTCGGAATGACCTTCCAATGGTTTCAAAGGATTTCACATGGGAGGTTCCGGACTATGGAGATTGGAGTCTGGGCTCGCACGATATTACTATCTCCCGAGATGTTTACATTCGAGATTTTATAGCCCCGAAGGAGCTGGCGCTTACCATTGAGCTTATAGGAGAGGAGATACGTGCGACTGGCAATCTTTTTGTCTTCAAATTCTCCATCGACGAAGATTTAAACCGGACAGTCGCCGGTTTTGAGGAGAGCCTTCTTTTTAACCTTAATTTACTCCAGGAAAATGTCGGAAATATCGACGTATTTGCAAGCGATGCTAAGCTTTCCGACTATCTAACAACTGTTTTTCTCGATTGGGAAATACTGCCTCCAGGAGAGGGGTCACTCAATAAGATTATTTCCGGAATAGGGCCACGCACTCCTGAAATCCGGGAAAAACTCATCGGCAGGTACAAATTGCTCAATAAGCTTAATCCTATTGCCTATATCTCCGGGACAAGTGGATTTCGCCGATATTTCGGGGCGCAGTTCACCCAAAATTTGGTTGTATTTGAGAATCTTGAATACGGAAACGCTATCTACGTGATGTTTGAAGATTGGGCATCCCTTAGCAAGCTTAGCCGCCTCGAACTTCTAAGCAGTCACCGCCAAGGTTTTGAACGGATCGTTCATCGGCATGGCTGGGAAAAAATGCTTATTAAACTTATGAAAGAAAAGAAAAAGCCCTAATCTCCTCACCTATAATTAAATGACCCGAGGCACAGGAAACAAAAGAAGCACTTTTGTTTCCTTTGAGCGCCCTCATCGAGAATTTTCACGCATGTTCTTAGACAAGAAATCCGCGTTCCATCTATAATAGAAACATCCAAAACTTTTGTTTCCCTTTAAGAGCTATGTCTACGACCAGAGCCTCAAATTTTTTTAAACTGAAGTCTGGAGGCAAATATCCATTCCTGGTAAATTTTCAGTCGACCCAAAACAGAGAAAAAGGCGGGGCGGGAATTAGAGGGCGGGTAGCGTATGGTTTTAGTGGTGAGGGAAGGTGGTGCAGGGGTAGGGTGATCTCAAGGTTGATTTCAAGTCGATTTAGGCCAGGGGAATGGGGTGTGACCATTAAGATTCTCACACTATTATCACACCCAAAAGAAAAAGGAGGCCAAAAAATTGGCCTCCAGCCCCGCAAATCGTTGGCGGAAGTGCATGGGAATCGAACCCACCTACCCCCTTATTCAGAAGGTACACCGGATTTGAAGTCCGGGGGCCCCACCAGTGAGCCTCGCACTTCCTCAGGAAAACCGCCGCCGCGCCATCAATGCCTTCCCGGTCTTCCCGGGAGGTCTCCATTCGGGACGCCATTGGCCCGATCCGCTCCGGCCTGGCCACCTGAATATATCACAGCCTCAGCTCAAAGCAAAACACCCGAGGGCCCCGATCCAACCACGGGGAGAGGAGATAAATAAGGAAACCCATGATGCCCTGGCCCCTAGCTCTTCTCATTTCCCGGTAATAAGGCCATCACTTCCTCATCGGAGACCTGAGTGAAGTCATCGTAATAGTAGCCGATGGCTCCCCAAAAGGTTTCGGGAATGGACGCGGCTACGAACTCATCAACCTCTTTGGCAAACCTGCGGGCCGTATCCTTGGGGGAGACCGCCACCGCCACCACAATCTTCGCCGGTTTTTCCCGCCGCACTTTTTTGACGGCCACCAGCATAGTGGAGCCGGTGGCGATGCCGTCATCCACCAGGATGGCGATTTTGCCGGCGGGGCTGAGCGGCTGCTGGCCTCCTAGATAGAGTTGCCGTCTTCTCCCGGCCTCCTGCAGCTGTCTCTGCTTTTCCGCGGCGAACCAGTCCCGATCCACCCGGGCCAATTCTTCTTCCTTGACCGCCAGGAGGCCGTCTTCGGCGATGGCCCCCAGGGCATATTCGGGATTCCAGGGATGGCCGATCTTCCGGATAATGATCAGGTCCAGAGGGCAGTTTAGGGCGTCGGCGATCTCCTTGGCCACCGGCACGCCGCCCCGGGGCAGGGCATAAACCACGGCATCTTGGTTCTTATACCGGGTCAGCAACGCGGCCAATCGCCTCCCGGCGTCGACGCGGTCGCGGAAACGAAAACCTTCCGGGTCCATAGCGGGTCTTCCGAATTTTGTTGTCTTGGGGCCCAGGCAAATGACCAGGGCCTGTCAATTCTTCTAAGGCTCCGCCTTTTACCTGTCAAGCCGGTTCGCCTGGATCTTAACCGAAAACCGGAAACCGGAGGAATGGCTGGGGGAGGAGGATTCGAACCTCCATCGGCGACTCCAAAGGCCGCTGTCCTGCCGTTGGACGATCCCCCAGGATGGGTGAGTTGGGGCGCGATCCTAGAAAGTATAATTTTAATTTTGAAAGCTGTCCAAGTCTTTTGTCCGGTTTGGCCCCGGGAGGGGTCTTCCGCCCCCGGTCCGTCAGGCGGGTCCTGGCCAGGGGGTCCGCGTAATCCGCCACGTTGGGGGGAAAGATCTTCCTTATCCCAAAAAATTTTCGGCGCCTCCGCTGCTCAGTTGCGTTTAATCCCGGTTAGAATATAATTGTGAATAGTTTCACGCGAACCGGAGGAGGCAACCCGTGAGTTTCCTGATCGCCATGGCCGGAAAGGGGGGCACCGGCAAGACCACCACGGCCGGCATGTTGCTGCGCTACCTGGTGGAACGGGGCAAAAGCCCGGTGCTGGCGGTGGACGCTGACGCCAACAGCAATTTCAACGAGGTCCTGGGCCTCAGTGTGGACCTGACGGTGGGCCAGGCCCGGGAAGAGATGAAAAAGGGCGGCGGCCTGGTGGACCTCACCAAGGACCAGCTCATAGAAATGCGCATCAACCAGGCCCTGGTGGAGGCCGACGGCTTCGATCTCCTCAGCATGGGCCAGCCGGAGGGGCCGGGCTGTTACTGCGCCGCCAACAATTTGGTGGCCCGCTTCATCGACATCCTGGCCAAGAACTATCCGTACATCCTCATGGACAACGAGGCCGGCATGGAGCACCTGAGCCGGCTGACCACCCATGAGGCGGACCTGCTGCTGCTGGTCTCGGACCCCTCCTGGCGGGGCATCCAGGCGGCCAGCCGCCTTAGGGACCTGGCCCTGGCCTTGAAAATCGTGGTGGGCCGGACGGTGCTCATTGTCAACCGGGCGACCAACGGCCTGAGCGAGAAGGCCACGGTGGAGATTGGCGCTCAAGGCCTGGAACTGGCCGGCCTCATCCCCGAGGATCCCCTCATCGCGGCCTTCGACAGCCAGGGACGGCCCACCTACCTGCTCCCCGCTGATTCCCCAGCTTTAAGAGCAGCTTATGAAATCTTTGCCAGATTAATAGCTTGAAAGCGCGGCGCCGCGGCTTGTAACGTTATTTTTTACTTGACAGGCGGGCTAATTAATTATTATTTTCACAATGTCTACACCTCCCCTGGTATAAATAAAGTTACCTACCGGCAACTCCGGAAAAATTAAGGAGGGAACTACCTTGGCCTTTGAGATTCCCAAGCAGATTTACTCGGGCTCGATCAAAACCGTAACCATTGGTAAAGGCGAAAAAGCCCTGACCCTGGGAGGCGAAACCTCCTACCCCTTTTATATCTTTGAAGGGGTAATGCCCCGTAAGCCCCGGATTGCCATGGAGGTGTGGGATAAAGACCCGGGCGAAGAATGGGCCGCTCCCGCCTATGCCGCCATCAAGGACGTGGCCAAAGACCCGGTGGCCTGGGCCCAAAAATGCATTAAGGATTTTGGGGCCGAAGCCATCGCCTTGATCCTGGCGAGCACCGACCCCAATGGGGACAACGCCAGCGCCGAGTCGGCGGCAGCCACTGCTAAGAAACTGGCGGCGGCCATCGACGTGCCCCTCATCGTCTACGGCACCAGCAACGTCGAAAAGGATGCCGAGGTGCTGCCGGCGGTGGCGGAAGCCTGCGCCGATAAAAGCATCGTCATCGGCCCGGTGCAGGACAAGAACTACAAGAAGATCGGCGCCGCGGCCCTGGCTTATAACCATACGATCAGCGCCAACTCTCCCATCGATGTCAACCTGGCCAAGCAGTTGAACATCCTGCTGGGCCAGCTCGGGGTTCCGGACAACCGTATCCTGGTGGATCCCACCACCGGCGGTCTGGGCTACGGCATGGAGTATAGCTATTCCGTCATTGAGCGGGACCGCATGGCGGCCCTGACCCAAGAAGACGAAAAATTGCAGCTCCCCATCATCAATTATGTCGGTCAAGAAGTGTGGAAGGTGAAGGAGTGCAAGCAGACCAATGAGGAAGCGCCGCAACTGGGCGACCAGACTAAGCGGGGCATTCTTATGGAAGCCGTGACCGCCGTGAGCCTGCTGCTGGCGGGAAGCGACCTCCTCATCATGCGCCATCCGGAAGCGGTGAAACTGGCCAAATCCATTATCCAGGAACTGGCCGTCTAAGGTGCCGGCGGCCGCCCTGGAAGAGAACCATTCCCTGTCCCGGAGCCCGGCTTTTTTCACCTCGCTGGATATGGACGCACCCTGAAGGGCGGGCTCTTTTACCAAGAGGGGCCATGAAGGTCACTCTGAAAGTAAGAAACTGGAGGATTATTTAATGGCTGAGTTAGAGTTGGAAAAACTATCCATGGATGTGGCGGCCCAGGAGATGCTGAAGAAGGCCCAGGCGGAGGGGGTAGAGACGATCTTCGACCGGGCCAAGACCATGAAGCCCTGTCCCATCGGGATCGAAGGGGCCTGTTGCCGCATCTGCGCCCAGGGTCCCTGCCGGGTGCCGCCTCCCAAGAAGA
>JBKQKO010000028.1:0-20225 GCA_052147455.1 Desulfobaccales bacterium
GCCCTGAAGGTGGCGGATTTCGCCCAGGTCAATCTGGTGACCAAACAGGGGTTGACGGAAACCTCCACCAGCAAGGCCCAGGGGGGCATAGCCGCGGTGTTGGGACCGGATGACCGGTTCGAATATCACATTCAAGACACCCTCACCGTGGGGGAAGGCCTGTCGCATCCGGACATCGTGGAGCTGGTGGTGCGCCAGGGGCCGGCGCGCATCCGGGAACTGATCGACCTGGGGGCCCACTTCGACACCGGCAAGGACAACAGCTATGACTTGGGCCGGGAAGGGGGCCACTCCCGGCGGCGGGTCATCCACGCCCAGGACATGACCGGCGCCGAAGTGGAGCGCATCCTGGCGGAGAAGGTCCTGGCCCATCCCCGCATCCGGGTCTTCGAAAACCACATGGGGGTCAATCTCATCACCCTGGAGCGGGTGGTGCGCCAGGGCGGGGCGGTGACCGAGGCGGAGAGAACCTGCCTGGGAGCCTATGTCCTCAATAAGGAGAGCGGCCAGGTGGATACCTTTCTGGCCCGCATCACTCTCCTGGCCACCGGCGGGGCCGGCAAGGTCTATCTCTACACCAGCAATCCCGACATCGCCACTGGCGACGGGGTAGCCATGGCCTACCGGGCCGGGGCCCGCATCGGCAACATGGAGTTCGTCCAGTTTCATCCCACCTGCCTTTACCATCCCGCGGCCAAGAACTTTCTGATCTCCGAGGCCTTGCGCGGCGAAGGGGCCGTCCTCATGGATCGGGAAGGGCGCCCTTTCATGGAGAAGTATCATCCCTTGAAAGACCTGGCCCCCCGGGATACGGTGGCCCGGGCCATCGACCTGGAGTTGAAAAAGAGCGGCGCTGATTGCGTTTTTCTGGATATCAGCCGCAAACCGGCGGATTTTGTCCAGGGTCGATTCCCCAATATCTACCAGAGATGCCTGGAATTTGGCATCGATATCACCAGGGAGCCCATCCCGGTGGTGCCCGCGGCGCACTACCTGTGCGGCGGGGTGGTGACCGACGCCTGGGGCCGGACCACCATCACCAATCTCTACGCCGTGGGTGAGGTCTCCATGACCGGGCTGCACGGGGCCAACCGCCTGGCCAGCAACTCCCTCCTGGAGGCCCTGGTCTTCTCTCATCAGGCCGCCCAGGCCGCCAGGGAGACCCTGCCCGAATTGCTTGCCAAACCGGCGACCCAGGTGTCCGCCTGGGATACGCACGGGGCCAAGGACAGTGAGGAAGGGGTCGTGGTTTCCCACAGTTGGGATGAGATCCGGCGCTTCATGTGGAACTACGTGGGCATCGTCCGCAGCGACAGCCGCCTGCTCCGGGCCCAGGCCCGCATCGATCTGGTCCTGCAAGAGATTAACGACTATTACTGGAAATTTCTCCTCACCAGCGATCTCCTGGAATTGCGCAATATCGCCTACGTGGCCGACCTGATCATCCGCATGGCCCTGCGGCGCAAGGAGAGCCGGGGCTTGCACTATACCCTGGATTACCCCCAGGCGGATGAGTCCCGCTTCCACCAGGATACCCTAATTTCCTCCGATGGCTGGTACGAGGTGGAACATTGATTAATAGCCAGGAACAGAGTGCCCGGGAGAGAATCCTTTTAGTCGAGGATGACCCCCAACTCTTCACGGCGCTCGCCGAGTTTCTGGCAGGCCAGGGATTCGCAGTGCGCCGGACGGCCGATGGCCGGAAGGCCATGGCAGCCCTCCAGGAAGAAGAATTTCACCTGGCCCTGCTTGATCTGGCGCTGCCCGGTCTTTCCGGATTGGAGCTACTCTCCTGGATCAAGACTAACTCACCCCGCACGGAAGTCATCCTGTGCACCGGCCAAGAGGCCCTGGAGGGAGCCGACCAGGCCTTGCGCCTGGGGGCCTATGATTACCTGCCGAAGTCCAAGATGACCCTGGACCATCTGCAGGCCGTGGTGGCCCGGGCCCTGGAGCGGCGGCGGGCGGAGCTGAGCAACCTGGACCTCATCGCCAACCTGCGCCGGGCCCAGGAAGAGCTTGCCCTGCATCGGTCCCAGGATCTCATCCAGGTGCGGCGCATCGGCGAGGCCCTGGCCGTGCCCCTCACCTGGGAACAGCTCATTCAAGGCCTGGTGAATCTCCTCTGGGAGAGCCTCCCCTTTAAAATCCTGGGCCTGCGGTTCCAGGGGGCCGAGAAAGGGGTGTCCCGGGAAGCCTACCGCCACCAGCCGGGGCTAAAGGAAGATGCCGGTGCCGGGTTTAAGGCCAACCTGAAGAGGCTCTTCCACCTTGCTGCCACCGGCGCCCCGGAGCCCTCTGAGGAGCCTCTGCCGGACCAGTCATTCTCCCAGATTCTATGGGGCAAGGCCCAGACCGGGGAATGCCTGGCCCTGGTGGCCGGGGGCCGGGATAAGCCGTTC
This sequence comes from Desulfobaccales bacterium, assembly GCA_052147455.1. Classification (GTDB taxonomy): domain Bacteria; phylum Desulfobacterota; class Desulfobaccia; order Desulfobaccales; family 0-14-0-80-60-11; genus JAPLJC01. Next base: position 2,403 of record JBKQKO010000028.1, read on the forward strand.
TCCCCGGAAGAGGCCGAGCTCTTCCAGATCTTCCTCCTGCAGGGGGAGGCCGCCCTGAGAAACCTGGAACTCCTGGAGGAGATCAGGAAACTGGCCATCCGGGACGGCCTCACCGGCCTCTACAACTACCGGCACTTCTGGGAACTGCTGGTGCACGAGATCATGAAGAGCCGGCGTTACCAGGTTCCCCTGTCCATGCTCTTTCTGGATTTGGACAATTTTAAGATTATCAACGATACCCTGGGGCACCTCCAGGGAGACCTGGTGTTGAAGACCCTGGCCGCCTATTTGCAAAAGGGGGTGCGTCGGGCTGACGTGGCCTGCCGGTACGGCGGCGAAGAGTTCGTGGTGCTCCTGCCCGAGACCGGGCTGGAGCAGGCCCTACGGTTGGCGAAGCGGCTGCGGCACCACATCTCCCGAATGGCCATTCCCTTGCCGGACCGGGACTTGCATGTTACCGTGAGTATCGGGGCGGCGGTTCTTACGCCGCACATGGACGGCGAGGCCCTGGTGGCCGCGGCCGACGCCGCCATGTACCGGGCCAAGCAGGCGGGGAGGAACCAGGTGTGCGGCCCGGAGCCCGGTCCTGCCCAGGAAGAACCGGGCGGCGCCGCCGGAGACGGCGCACCTTAGGGAATGATGTCCTGCACCTTGATGCCTTGCTGCTCGAGGGCCTCCACGATGTGGCCCAGGTCAGCCTTCTGCAAGCGCACGCAGTAGGACCGCTGCTGGCCCCGGACCGGTCCCCGGGCCAGGTTGAGGATCTTGCCGCCGGCCTTTTTGATAATCTTGGCAGCCCCCTCCATAGCCTCGGGTTTGTCCTCCAAAAGCAGGTCCAGGCGGGAACTGGTTCTGAGCAGGCTCAACAGGGTGAGAAAGGCGCCGATCAGGTCCAGCATGGTGATCACCCCTACCAGGCGGTCATCTTCCAGGACCGGCATGCCGCCGATCTTGTGCTCCTGGACCAGGCGGGCCGCCTCCTCCACCCCGGTGTCGGCGGTGACGCTGATGGGGGCCTTGATCATGACGTCCGCCACGGTGATCTTTTCCATCATGGAGGCCAGGAGCACCTCCCGCAAGTCCCGGGAGGTGATCCAGCCCACCATGCGGCCCCCTTCCATGACCGGCAGGTGCCGGATCTGGTGCTGCTGCATCAGTTGCAGGGCCTTGCCCACCCCCTTGTCAGCAGAGACGGTGACCAGCTCCCGGCTCATAATCTCCCTGACCTGCATTGTTTGCCCCTCCTGACCCCGTTATTAGCCCCACCTTAAACCAAGCCGGGAAAATTTTCAATGAAATTGCCGCGTTTGTTGCCGGCGAGGCCATAAGGCCGGCTCAGCGCCCAAGGTGGGTCGAGGCGCACCCGCGCAGGGCGCGTACCCGCCTTTGGGGGTGCGTGAGATGCAGGCGCCAGCCTGAAACGAACTCAGTTGGAGGCCAGCAGCGACTGCAGGCTGGAGATCATGTGCTCGGCATCGCCGATATAGGTGCCCATGTTGGCCCGGTGATTGGCGAGGAAGCCGTCCTTGGAGCCGTTGGTCAGCACCCACGGGGAAAGGCGGGATGCCGCATGCAGGGAGTGGATGGCTTCTTCCAGCAACTTGTGGGAGTCCTTTTTCTGGAGTTCCTGGTGAAATTCCCGATCCACCGCCTCCAACATCTCCGCCATCCCCAAGGCGATGCCCTGGCCGTGGTAAAAGTACTCGCCCGAGGCCCACCAGCCCACCGTCCTGCCGTCGTCCTCCGTGTCCTTGATGAGGTTGTGGAAGTTGCTCCCCAGGATGTCTTTATAGTTGCCGAGCAGGACGATGAGGTAGTCCACCCGGGTGTAAAAGTGGCTGCGCCCCCCCCGGTGCAAGTCGTCGATGTAGACCTGAAGGTCGTGCAAGGCCTCCCGGTACTTGCCCGAGGCCGATGGGAACCAGTATTTGTCCGAGCTCACCATGAAGTAGTTCATGGCCTCGTTGACCTGGGGATTGTAGGCCTCGGTGGTGGCAAAACGGGTCAAGTTTAAGTTCAACACTTCAACGGTGCGCCGGGCCACTTCCAGCACCCCCTCCTGGATGTTGTTGACGTTGTGGGTGAGGCGCAGTTTGCCAAACAGCAGGCTGTTGGGGCGCCAACCTAACCAGGTGCCGTTGAGCTGGTCGTCCATGATTTTAATGAGGGCCCGGGTAAAGATCTCACCCTTGGCGGACTCACGGGACGGAATCACCTGGGACGCCGGGGGCGCCGCGGCCGGGGCCCTGGTCTCGAGGGCCCGTTGTTCCGCCTCCTCGGATTTGGGCTCCGCGGCCGGGGCCCTGGTCTCGGGGGACCGTTGTTCCGCCTCCCCGGATTTGGCCTCCGCGGCCGGGGCCGGAGGGATCGGCTCTTTGCCCTGTTCCAAGGCCCCGGCATGGCCCTGGGCCGCCGGCGGCTGGGCCTCCGCGGCCGGATGGCCTGGCCTCAGGGGCTTCCAGGCGAACAACCCCGCCAAAAAGAGGATGACCACCAGGGCCACCAGGAAGAAGCGGTAGCGCAACAAACGCGCCAACAGGGAAAGGGGGGCCGGGGAGGGGCCTCCCGGCGGCAGGGGCATCGGCAAGTGCTCCGGGTTTTCAGATATGGGAGTCATGGCTTGACACATCCGGCTTTCTGCGGGTGATCGGCAAAGATCTCCGCAGTGAAGAGATAGATTTTGGTGGCCGGGTCTTTCCAGGCGTCCGCCGGCAAACCGGCCTTGCCGCAGGTCTGCCCCAGGAAGGTGAGCCGGTCCCAATGATATTCCGTGGCCACCTGGGGCAAGAGCAGGCCGCGATACCGCCCCTGGATAATGTACAGGCCGTGAGTGCCCACCTGGATTTGGTCAATGTTGTTGATCAGCTGCATAGGGCTCAAGACGGAGATTTCCACCTCCAGGTCGGCCAGTTCCTCCCGGCCCAGGGGCCGGAAGCGGGGGTCCTGAAAGGCCGCGGCCACGGCCATCTCCTGCACCGTCTGCCCCAGGGGTTTCACCGCCTCCAGATAGCCGATGCAGCCCCGGAGTTGCCCGCAACGGTGCAGCGACACGAAGGCCCCCCGGGGCTGGCGCAAGGAGGGCGGGGCGGCCTCCAGGGCCGGCGCCGGCTTATCCAGGAGGTGCGCCTCGATGCTGTCCCGGGCCATCTGCAACAATGACTTCTTATCCGCATCGCTGAGATCCATCTTGACCAGGTCCTCCCGGGCCTGCAGGGCCGCCGGGCCCCACGGGCCGCCGCTTAGCAGAATCAGCATTAAGGCGCTAAGTATCCGCAGCTTCATGGTTATGGCTGGACCGGAACCAACATTGCTTTACCTGGTTTATCTAACCAAGATTCTTCCCGGATGTCAATGGCCCAGGGGGCGAAGACGGCGAAATGGCTGGCATTTTCCTTGCCCGGCGGCCATAAGCCTGATAGAGTTAATAATGGGCCGAGCGGTTCCGCAGGGTTTAAAAGACTCCGTCCCCGTCGCCTTCGAGCCGGCGCCTCTCGATACGAGCTGATGAAAACCTATCCCATCTTTGCCGTCATTGAGGATCGACCCTGCCTGGTGGTGGGCGGTGGCAGGGTGGGGGAGCGCAAGGTCCTGGATCTGCGGGAGGCCGGGGCCCGGGTGACCGTGGTGAGCCAGGGGCTCAGTGCCGTCCTGGAGGAGCTGGCCCTGGCGGGGCAAATCCGCTATCTGAACGAAGAGTTCATCCCGGAGCATTTGCAGGGCATGGTCCTGGTGATGGCCGCCACCGACGACCCCCGGGTGAATGCCCGGGTCAGCGCCGCCGCCCGGGAGCAAGGCATCTGGGTCAACGTGGCGGACCACCCGGAGTTCTGCACCTTCATCGTCCCGGCCCAGGTGCGGCAGGGCGACCTGACCCTGGCCATTGGCACCGGCGGGGCCTCTCCGGCCCTGGCCCGGAAGCTGCGGGAGGATTTGCAGCAGCGCTTCGGTCCCGAATATCGGCCTTATCTGGCCCTGCTCAAGGGGGTGCGGGTGCGGCTCCTCAGCGAACGCCGGGGCCAGCCGGAGAACGCCGCCCTGTTTCACCGCCTGGTGGACAGCCCGTTGCTGGAGGCGGTGGCCCGTGGAGACCGAAGCGGGGTGGTGGCCGTGCTCCGGGCAGTCCTGGGCGACGTCTTGAGCCCCCAGATCCTGGGGGAAATCACCGCGGAGGCCTTCCAGGAGGCTCAAGGCCAATCCGGGAGCCCGCACCTTTAAGTTGTTATTATGACTGATTATTTCTTATACCTTACCCTGGCCTCCTATTTTGGAGCCACCGTCCTGTGGCTGGCCTTTTTCCTGGCGCAGCGGGACATATTGTGCCGCTGGGGCGCCTGGACCATGGCCGCGGGCCTGGTCTGGCATACCCTGGTCCTGCTGCAGCGCACCTGGGCCTATGGCTATCTCCCCGTGGCCTCGTTCGGCGACGCCTTATTGCTGTTCGACTGGGCCCTGGTGGCAGCTTTTTTGCTGCTCAACTGGCGCTACCCCATCCGGGTCCTGGGAGCCCTGGTGGCCCCCCTGGCCGCCCTGATAATTTACGGCGTCCTCATCTTGCCCCGGGGCCAGGGGACCATCTCCCCCCTGTTGCGGGGCTTCTGGCTGATGACCCACATCGGCCTGACCATGGGGGGCTATGCCACCCTGACCTTAAATTTTCTGGGCGGCGTCTTTTACCTGATCCAGGAGCGCCAGCTCAAGGCCAAGAGATTCGGCTTCTTTTTCCGCCGCCTGCCGTCCCTGTCCCAACTGGACACTCTCAATTACTGGTGCCTCAGCATCGGTTTCCCCCTGCTTACCGCAGGCATAATCACCGGCTCCCTATATGCCCAGCATACCCTGGGGCGGTTCTGGTCCTGGGACCCCAAGGAAGTCCTGACCCTGCTCGCCTGGCTAATCTACGCGGTGCTGATGCACGAGCGGCTCACCGTCGGCTGGCGGGGCCGGCGGGCGGCCTGGCTGGCCGTTTGCGGCTTCCTGGTGTTGCTGGTCACCTTTGCGGGCGCCAACCTGTGGATGTCGGGCTACCACAGCTTCGCCAAGTTCGGCAAACCATGAACCTTCTGTTAGTGGGCCTCAATCAAAAGACCGCTTCCCTGGAGTTGCGGGAAAAGCTGGCCGGCCTCATCCCGGACCTGCCGGCGGCTTACCTGCGCCTCAAGGATTTCCCGGAAATCGCCGAAATCATCCTCTATAGCACCTGCAACCGGGTGGAACTGCTCTGCCTGACAGGGGAGCCGGCCGCCGCCCTGGAGCGGCTGCGGGCCTTTATCTCCGGGGCCCCGGAGGTCTCCCCGGAGGCCCTGTCGGCCTCCCTTTACCAGCATCAGGGCCCTGAGGCGGTGCGGCACCTCTTCCGGGTGGCCGCCAGTCTCGACTCCATGGTGCTGGGGGAGCCCCAAATCCTGGGCCAGATCAAGGAGGCTTATCGCCAGGCCGCCGAGCAGCAGGCCACCGGGCCGGTTCTCAACCGCCTGTTGCATAAAGCCTTCTCGGTGGCTAAACGAGTCCGCACCGAAACGGGCATCGGCGATCACGCCGTCAGCGTCAGCTACGTCGCCGTCGGCCTGGCCCGGAAGGTCTTCGGAGAGCTGGCCGGCATGACGGTGCTGCTGCTGGGCGCCGGCGAAATGGCCGAACTGGCCCTGGAGCACCTCCGGGCCCAGGGGGTGGGCCGCCTCATCGTGGCCAATCGCACCCTGGAGCGGGGCCTGCTCCTGGCAGAGCGCTACCGGGGGGAGGCCGTCTCCCTGGGAGAACTGGAGGAGCAGCTTTTGAGCGCTGACATCCTCATCAGCTCCACCGGCTCGGAAACCTATCTGCTGCGGCGCGACCAGGTGCGGGCGGCCATGCGCCGCCGCAAACAGCGGCCCCTGTTCCTCATCGACATCGCCGTGCCCCGGGATCTGGACCCGGCCATCAATGAGCTGGACAACGTCTACCTTTACAATATCGACGACTTGCAGGAAGTGGCGGAGCAGGGCTGGCAGCGGCGCCGCCAGGAGTTGGCCCGGGCCGAACGCCTGGTAGGGGAGGAGACCGTCAAGTTTCAGGACTGGCTGCTAACCCTGGAGGTCTACCCCACCATCATCGGCCTCAAGGAAAAGGCCGCGGCCATCTGCCAGGCGGAGCTAAAAAAGACCCTGAGCCAGTTGGGGCCCATCAGCGAGGACCAGCGCCAGTCCCTGGAGGTGCTCCTGGCTTCGGTCAGCCAAAAACTCCTCCACGACCCCATCCTCTTTCTGAAGCGCAACCACCACCGCAAAAACCCGCATCTGGAGCTGGACCTGGCCCGGCGCCTCTTCAATCTTGACCAGGACCGCCAGATGGAAGAGTCCGAAGAAGAATCCTAAAAAGAGGCGGCTTATTTATGCAACACACTAAGTCCCGTAAAAACTAGGAAAAAGTGGTAGAAACTGTGAAAATCTGGTAAGTTGACGACTAAGTGGACGTCAACAGAGGCTGCAATAAAGTCAGCAGCGGCTTTTGCTGTAGTCGAGGATGTCTGCATGGACAAAAAGGGCTTCATTCAAGAGCACAGCAAAATCAAGCTGGAACTCTACCGCCGCTACTTGGAAGGCTATCTTTCCGTACTACTGGCTTCCCCATTTTTCGAAAGCATCATCGTAAGTGACGTGTTTGCTGGCTGTGGCGTTTCACAGAACGAACAAAAAGGTAGTGCCCTTATTGCCGCAGAAACCATAGAGAAAATTAAAGCAGACCGCAATCTAAGAAACAAAGCTGTCATTCTAAATCTCAACGATGTCAATCAAGCAAACTTCTTGGCATTGCAGAAACACCTGCAAAACCGTTCATTTGTTAGGATTACCAATCAAGACGCCAATCAATATATCCAATCTTTGGAAGCAGTTCCGGGAAGCCATAACCTGTTTTTCATCGACCCTCATGGCTACACTCAGGTATCAATCGACAATCTTAAACGCCTTTTTTCGATGGATAGGAGTGACTTTCTTATCTTTGTGCCTATTTATCATATTTACCGGTTTCGGCCAAAAGAAGTGGACGTATCGCAAACAAAGCCGGTCGCGGATTTCCTTAAAGCCCTTGGCATTAATGATGACGACCTCACAAGCGCGGATGATGTTGAAAAATTCGCTAACTTGATTGTGAAATCCCTACAGAATATTTCTGGCACGCAATGGGTCTACAAACAAATCATTGAGAACCGTTCCCATAATAGCCGATACTGTCTTTTCTTTATTACAAAGAATATCCTTGGTGCAGAGAAGTTTCTTGAAGCTCAGCATAAGCTGGAGAAAGAGATCAAGGCAAATGAGGCCCAAGCTAGTTTTGACTTTGTTTCTGACTTCTATAAAAAGTCGATTCTGGACTTTATTGAATTTGGAAAACCATATGATAATGTTGCGCTTTATGAGCTTGGAATAAACTCTGGTCTATTGCCCAAAGATATAAAGAAAGAGCTGACAAAGCTAGAACATGATGGTGAGATTGAAGTCATTGAACTTCCTACAAAGATGCGTAGAAGGAAGGGATTTTATATTAACTATGGTCGTTACATAGAAGGTGACCGAATAATTTCTGTAACCTTCAGGAGGTAGCTATGGCACAGTCGTCAATAGAGTGGACAGAACAAACCTGGAATCCGGTGACGGGATGTACCAAGATAAGTCCTGGGTGCAAATTCTGTTACGCTGAAAAGTTTGCTAAGAGGCTCCAGTCTATGGGGGCTGATAACTATAAAAATGGCTTTAAGCTGACACTTCACCCCCAAATGCTTGAAAAACCGTTGGAATGGAAAAAGCCTTCGATTATTTTTGTGAACTCAATGAGCGATCTTTTCCATAAGGATGTGCCAGAATCATTTATTCTCGCCGTTTTCGAGATAATGAAAAAAGCCTACTGGCACCAATTCCAGATATTGACGAAGCGCCCAGAGAGTGTTTTTGAGCTAAACAATAAGCTTCTATGGAGCCCAAACATCTGGATGGGAACGAGTATAGAGGACAATTACTACACCTCTAGAATTGATTTTCTGAGTAAAACTTCCGCAAAAATTAAGTTCTTGTCGTTAGAACCTTTGCTTGGCCCTCTGCCAAACCTGAATCTGAAAAAAATTGACTGGGTTATTGTCGGCGGAGAATCAGGTTTCAAAGCTAGACCAATGAAATCTGAGTGGGTCTTAGATATACAGAAACAATGTCAGAAAGCTAACGTCTCATTTTTCTTCAAACAATGGGGCGGCAAAAACAAAAAACAGGCTGGTCGGGTATTAAATGGCCGTACTTGGGATGAGATGCCCACGCCTGCGCAGGCCGCTTAAACCATTAGCTGCCTTGCGTGCATCTTTTCTAATCGCGCCTTAACTCAGCCGTTTTGCCGTGTGAATGGAAAAATATTAGACAAAATATTACAAATTGTCTAGTGGCAAAAATCATTCTATCTATAACCCAAAAAGTGCTAACGGGCGGGTTTTAAACCCGCCCCTAGCGTTGCCACCAATAGATTGCGGCGAGCCCCGCCCGCCTCGTTTCATCTTAGGGCCGCCAGCAACTTCTCCAGGCTCTCCCGGTTCTCCACGTTGAAGAAGGATTCCTTGGGCTCCTGGGGCAAAATCTTGCGAACCAGACCGGTGAGCACGTTCTTGGGGCCCACTTCCACCCAGGTGTCCACTCCCAAGGCCTGCAGATTCAGGATTAGTTCGGCCCAACGCACCGGCGAGGTTAGCTGCCGGGACATGGCCTGGCGCAGCAGCCCGGGGTCGGGCTCCGGCGCCGCGGTGGCGTTAAGGTAGATAGGCACCGCGGGGGGCTGGAAATCGAGGTTCTCCAGAAAGGCGGCGAAATCAAGGGTGGCGCCCTCCATCAGGGGAGAGTGCCAGGCCCCGGACACCTTTAAAGGGACCACCCGGGCACCCTCGGCCTTGGCCAGATTGCCGGCCCGGGCCACCAGTTCCGGGGCCCCGGAGATCACCGTCTGCTCCCGGGTATTGAAGTTGGCCAAGGCGATGGGGCCTTCCTTGGTCACGGGATGGACCAGTCCCTGCACCTTTTCCGGGGTGAGGCCGATGACCGCCGCCATGGCGCCAGGATATTTCTCCGCTTCCCGCTGCATCAGGCGCCCGCGCTGCCGCACCGCCGCCAACGTATCCGCGGCGTTCAGCACCCCGGCGGCGAACAGGGCGCTGAATTCCCCCAGGCTATGGCCGCATACCGCCCGCGCCCTGACCCCGGCCCGCCGCAGGGCCTGGTAAAGGCAAAGGTTCACCGCAGTGATGGCCGGCTGGAGATTCACCGTTTCGGTGAGTTCCTCCAGGGGGCCGGAAAAGCATAGACGCTGCAAGGGAAGGCCGGTGGTCTTCTCGGCCAGGTGGAACAGCTCCCGGGCCTCCGGGTCGGCCTCGTAAAGGTCCTGGCCCATGCCCAGGTACTGGGAGCCCTGGCCGGGGAATAACAACGCCAATTGGGACATGTTCACCTCAAGAAAGGTATGGGATGCGGGAGTGGCGGCCAAAGCCCACCCCTCCCCTGCCGCCCGTCACGGCCAGCCTAATTTATCTCATAGCGAATTGTATTTGGGCAATAATGAATATTTGCAGGCATTAGAAGTTATTGCCAAACCCCGGTCTGCCCAAAAAGGTCATTCTGAGCGAAGCGAAGAATCTCTTATTTTTAGTGACCTTAGATTCTGTTCAGGATGACAGGGAAATAAGATTTTGCAATAGCTTCTAGTGTCCTGCAAGGTTTTTGCTATTGGGTTGCCGGCCGGGAGAGGATCGCCTCCCTTAAGGCTCGAGCCGCGGCGCCGACCTCGGCGGCCGCGGTGACCGCACTCATCACCGCAGGGTGCCGGGCGCCCCGGGCCAACACCTGGGCGAGGTTCCCCTGATGGATGCCGCCCATGGCGCTCCAGGGAATCCGCAGGCGGGGGGCGATGCCCGCGATGGCCTCCGGGCCCAGGGGAGATGCCGCGGGTTTGGTGGCGGTGGGGAAGATGGGGCCGATATTGACGTAGCCGGCCCCGGCCTCCTGGGCCGCCAGGGCCTCTTCCAGGGAATGGCTGGAGGCGCCGATGATCAGCTCCGGGGCGATCCGCCGGGCCGCGGCCACGGGCAGGTCCTCCTGGCCCAGGTGAACCCCGTCGGCCCCCGCCGCCAGGGCGATGTCGAGGCGGTCGTCGATGATCAACAGGGCTCCCCCCGCCTCGGTTCGCCGGCGAAAGGCCACTGCCAGCTCATAAAGGCTCCGGTCAGCCAGGTCCTTTTCCCGGAGTTGCACGATGCCCACCCCGGCGGCCAGGACCTGGTCCAGGACCGCGAGCCCGCTGCGCCCGGCGCAGAAGGCCTGGGTGATGACCACGTAGAGGTCGGCCCGCTCAAAGGCGGCCAGCCGCCGGGCCAGGTTCATCAGCCGCCCCCCACCAGACGCACCAGTTCCAGAATGTCGCCCTCGGTTAGCCGGGTTTCCCGGAAACACTGACGGTCCACGATCTCCCGGTTGCGCTCCACCATGGTGCCCTGGGGGTGGAGGCCCAGCTCTTCCAGGAGGCCCGAAACCGTGGCCGCCGCTACCTCCCGGGATTCGCCGTTGATGGTCAATTTCACCGCAGTGCTCCCTGGTTATGGTGGGGGGAGGGGCTTATTGTGGGGGGAGGGGCCGCCGGCCCCTAACTCCCTCCCTCAAGACCTACCTAGTCCACAAAGGCCCGGTCGAAGTCTTTCCACACCGGGTCATAGCCGGCCTGGCGGATGGCGGCCACCACCTCGGCGGGGCTGCGGCGATCCTCCACTTCAAACTGCTCCAGGGCGGCGTCGCCGTCCAGATGGGCATAACCGCCGGGCCGGGTGGAAGAGCCGGCGCTCATCATGGTCACCCCCAAGGGGATCAGGCGGTCCCTGAGGTTGGAACTTTCCCGCGTGGAGAGGTTGAAGCCCACTTCCGGCAGAAAGATCCGCAGGGCCAGCATCAACTGCACCAGTTCCCGGTCGTCTGGGAGGTGCTCCACCTGGAACCGGTCCGGAGCGTGGCGCAGCCGCGGGAAGGAGATGGAAATCGCGCTCTGCCAGCACTGCTTCTGGAGGTGGCGAGCGTGCAGTCCCATCCAGAAGCCGTCGGCCCACCAGTGGTAGAGGCCTAAAAGCGCGGCGATGCTGAGGCGGCGGACCCCGGCCCGGCCCGCCCGGGCCATCGCCTCCAGGCGGTAGGCAAAGTCGCGCTTCCGCCCCCGGCGGTGCACCTGCGCGTAGGTCTCGCGGTGGTAGGTTTCCATATACAGGGTCACCCCTTCCAGGCCGCGGCTCACCAGCAGGCCGTAGTCCTCCTGGTCCAGGGCGTAAACCTCCACGGCCACTGAAGCGAAGTACTCCCGGGCGATGGCCACCGCCTGAGCCAGGTAGTCCACCGGCGCCACCTTGGGGGCTTCGCCGGTGAGGAGCAGGACGCTCTGAAAACCGTGGCCGGCCAGGACAGCGCACTCAGCCGCGATTTCCGCCGGGGTCAGGGTGCGCCGCTCGCCCCTGCTCCCGGAGTGCAGCGCATAGCCGCAGTACAGGCAGTCGGAGTGGCAGATATTGGACAGATAAATGGGGGCGTAGAGCCCGATGGTCCGGCCAAAGTGCTGCCGGGTGAGGCGGTGGGCCTTCTCAGCCATATCCTCCAGGAAAGGCGCGGCCCGGGGGGAGAGCAGGGCCGCCAGGTCTTCCGGGGCCGGTTGCTCCCGGCCCAGGGCCCGCTTGACCTCCTCCGGCCCGGCCCGAGAGATCAGTTCCCTAAGGCGATCCTCCGGCCAGGCATCTAAAATCTCGGTGAAGTCGGTAGATTCCATTCAGGCGATCCTGGTTTTCCCGTTCCCAAGCAGGAGCTTGGGAACGAGAAAAAAGGGAGAATTTTCTAATGGCAGTTCCATAAATGTTCTTAGGCCAATAGGCATTTCAAGACCATTTATTTGTCACCCTGAGCGCAGCGAAGGGTCTCGTATTTTGAGATTCTTCGTTCGCTTCGCTCCCTCAGAATGACAGAAGGAAATGGTGGGCAGTGCCCACCCTACACGCTATTCTCTACTCGTTCCCAAGTACAACTTGGGAACGAGAAAATTAGGTTGACTTCCATTCAATATGCTTGGCTAAACCATCAAGGCCAGGGAACATTGTGGCCTCGTTAATTCCATACACATCGAGAGTAATTCTAATTTCTTTAAAGAAATCAGTTGAAAGCATAATTTTATGTAATTTTACTTTTTCACGAATATTGCTATCAAATTTATAAAACCAATCGTGAAGTCTGATATATTTATGTACAGTAAATATTGAGTTTTGGACGGCTATACGCGATGATAAATGACTTGGTATATAAACCATTGTTTTACTTAATGAGAATGGAGACAAATCAGTTGAAGGATCATTAACAATATCTTCGTTTTTAGATTCAAATATCCAGACAATTCCAAATTCACTTTTTCTATCTATACCTGCTCCTTTCCTGACAACAAACCATAGCGCAACTAGTGGATTGGTGGTCCAATCTAATAGGCGGGTAGGCAACCCATGGTGTTGAGCGATTGCTAATAACTCCCAGTCATTTTTAGGAGGCTTATCAAGAAAGGGGGTAGATTTCTTCCTAAACTCTTCGATAATTATCCTCTCCTTTTTTTCAAGTATTGGCGTAAGCTCTCCATGATTGAAAAGCTGCTTTCTCCCAATCTTTGGCAAAAGATCCCAATCATCGCGTTGACCACGAAGCAGAGTCAAACCATCATTCCCTATCCCCTCAACATAGCTCAGGAACTCGGAAATGCTTGAAACTGCATGCCTTTTAAAGGAATCCACTTCTTCCATAATTTTTGCATCAGTCCGTATGGTGCGTCTTACACACCAATTATCGAGGGCAAGGCACGCCTTACATTACTATTTAATTATTGATGTAGCCTTAATTATTCCAAAAATAATTCTAACCATGATACCCAAATATATAGCGGCGACTGCATTTTCAAATATTCGATCGTTCTTCCTTATCATTTTTACTATAGGCATTAATAATAATGATAATACAATGTAAGGTATAGAATAACCAATAGCTTCATATATTTTTCCAGAAGGATATGGCGTTGTGATTGTGAAATAACTATAAGAAATATGTAACATAATACCTATAATTAATAAAATCGTAACCGTTTGTTTGTCCATATTAGCTATACTTCCTTTCCAGTCACTCCAAAAACCCCGTCAGCGGGGAGGAGGCGGAGGCGGCTGGCCGTTCCGGTCCCAGGCCGGCCAGATAGGCCAGACGGCCGGCCTCCACCGCCAGGGCGAAGGCCCTGGCCATGGCCGCATGATCCCGGGCATCGGCCAGGGCGGTATTGACCAGCACCGCGTCGGCCCCCAGCTCCATGGCCTCGGCGGCGTGGGAGGGGGCGCCCAGGCCCGCGTCCACCACCACCGGCACGCTGGCCTGCTCAATGATGATGCGGATCATGTCCCTGGTCTTGACCCCCCGGTTGCTGCCGATGGGCGCACCCAGAGGCATGACCGTGGCGGCGCCCAGCTCCTCCAGGCGCTTGGCCAAAATGGGATCGGCCTGGATGTAAGGCAAAACCACAAAACCTTCTTTAATCAGAAGTTCCGCGGCCCTCAGGGTCTCCACCGGGTCCGGCAGCAGGTACTTGGGCTCCGGGGTGATCTCCAGCTTGATCCAGGGCGGCAGGCCCATGGCCCGGGCCATTTTGGCCAGACGCAGCGCCTCCTCCGCGGTACGGGCCCCGGAGGTATTGGCCAGGATCAGGTATTTTTCAGGGTCCAGCACCGAGAGGATGCTGTCACTGGCCGGTTGGCCCAAATCCACCCGGCGCAGGGCCACGGTGACGATTTCGACGGTGGCCGCCTGCAGCGCCGCCGTCAGGGCCGCGGCCGAGGGAAACTTGCCGGTGCCCACCAGGAGGCGGGAGTGAAAGGCGCGGCCCGCGATAATTAAGGGATCATTTGGCATTAATAACTCATCTCGAGGCTCTTTTTATATGTCAAAAACTTATTTGGCCTTGGGTGAACTTTTAATCTAAAGCAGAGCGAAAAAAGATTTCCCCCTCACCCTGACCCTCTCCCCCATTGGGGGAGAGGGGAAAACTCCGTGAAAATACTTGCAAGATGGACAGCCTGCTATTTTTATCATCTATCTCACCAAGACTTTGGATGCATGAAGATAGGAGCCACAAAATCCTTGCGGCAGGAGACTCAGATACTTCTCCTTATCATCGTCAGACGGGTAGTATGGCTTGTTTGGCATCACGCTGTGATCAACCACCGCATCGTTTTCCAGTAGAAGACGAATGGTGTCAGCTTTGGGACCGTGATATTCCAACTTACCATCACCTATCCCGACCAGCCGAACTTCGCCGATCTTCTCGTAGCCGCCGTTTCTCAATTCGTAGAATTCAACGTATTTCATCATACCTTAGAAACAATTTGATGCCCCGCTCATCTCCCGGCCTTTGCTTTTACTGCTCACTGCTTACTGCTCACCTTGCCGCATAACTCGCAGTCTGGCCTTTTTACCCGATCCACGGCTTGAAATCTCCCTTGCAGTCCGTCATAGGCCAGGAGCCGGCGGGTCAGGTCCGATTCCCGGCCCAGGAGGAGTTTCAGGGTCTCCACCGCCTGGAGGCAGCCCATGACCCCGGCCACCGCCCCCAGGATGCCCACGGTGCTTCCGGCAGGCACGGCCTCCGCCGCCGGCGGCTCCGGCACCAGGCAACGGTAACAGGGATTCTCCGCCCCCGGCCGCGCCACCAGCAACTGCCCATGCCAACCGGTGGCCGCGGCGGACACCAGGGGAATCTGCTCCCGCCAGCAGCACTCCGCCACCAGGAAGCGGGTGGGGAAGTTGTCGCTGGCGTCCAGCACCACCTCAAAGCCCTGCATCACTTCCCGGACCTGGGCCGGAGTGAGGAGGTAAAGGTCGAAGGTCTCCACCCGGCAGTGGGGGTTGAGGCCCGCCAGAGAGCTGGCCGCCGAGGCCACCTTGCGCCGGCCCAGGTCAGCGGTGCGGTGGATAATCTGGCGCTGCAGGTTGGACAACTCCACGTGGTCGCCGTCCACCAGACCCAGGCGCCCCACTCCGGCCGCGGCCAGATAGAGAAGCGCGGCGGAGCCGATGCCGCCGGCCCCCACCACCAATACCCGGCCAGCGCCCCAGCGGGCCTGTCCTTCCCAACCCACCTGGGCCAGCAGGGCGTTCCGGGAATAGCGTTCTCTCTCCTGGGGGATCATTCCTCCCCTTCTTCGGCCCCCATCAGGCTTCTTCGAGTTGGCGGCCGTGACCCGTCCGATATATCTGGTTAAAACGGCGAACACAGCCCGCCCTATAAGCCGGTTGGGGGAGGGAATTTTATAGGGCGGCCTGTGGCCGCCGCTAGCCCCTATGCCGAATATCTTATGCAAATTATAAACTTCCGCAAGTCATCAGGCAACCTCGGGGGCCCGGGCTTTACCTTGTGGCCCTCCTTCCGGCCTTGCCTTGACAGGCTTTCACCATTTGGATAACGTTTAAAAGATTCGGGAGGATCTGCTGCTTGGAATTGGAAGCCGTCATCGGGCTGGAAATTCACGCCGAGCTACTCACGGCCAGTAAGATCTTCTGCGGCTGCGCCACCGCCTTCGGGGCCCCGCCCAACACCCAGGTGTGCGAGATTTGCCTGGGCATGCCCGGATCGCTGCCGGTCCTGAATAAGAAGGCCGTAGATTACGCCTTGATGATGGCCCTGGCTACCGATTGCCGCGTGAATCCGGAGTCGGTCTTCGCCCGCAAGAACTATTTTTACCCGGATCTCCCCAAGGGCTACCAAATCTCCCAGTACGAGCTGCCCCTGGCGGAGCACGGCCACCAGGACATTAAGGTCAACGGCGGCCTCAAGCGCATCGGCATCACCCGGATTCACCTGGAGGAGGACGCCGGAAAGCTGATCCACAGCGAATCCCGGCCGGTGAGCTTCGTGGACTTCAACCGCACCGGGGTACCTTTAATCGAGATTGTCAGCGAGCCGGATATGTGCAGCCCCGAGGAGGCGGTGGAGTACTTCAAGGGCCTGCGCAATATCCTGCTCTATCTGGAGATCTGCGACGGCAACATGGAGGAAGGCTCCCTCCGCTGCGACGCCAACATCTCGCTGCGGCCCATGGGGGCCCGGGAGTTGGGGGTCAAGGTGGAACTCAAGAACATGAACAGTTTCCGCTTTGTCAAGGCGGCCCTGGAGTTCGAGAGCAAACGGCAACGGGCCTTGCTGGCCGCGGGCCGGGAGATCGTCCAGGAGACCCGCCTCTGGGATGCGGCCCAGCACCAGACGGTGTCCATGCGGGGCAAGGAAGCGGCCCACGACTACCGCTACTTCCCGGACCCGGACCTGGTGCCGGTGAGAGTCACCGAGGCGTGGCTAGCAGAGCTTAGCAAAAATTTGCCCGAGCTGCCGGCGGCGCGGCTTAATCGCTTTCTGGCGGAGTATGGCCTGCCGGAATACGACGCCGAGGTGCTCACCGGAGATAAAGCCCTGGCGGATTTCTTCGAGGCTACGGTGAAATTGTTCCCCCATCCCAAGAAGGTGAGTAATTATGTTATGGGGGATGTGCTTAGAGAGGCAAAAAAAGGGGAGGCTGGCATTACCTCCTTAATGTCAACTCTCACCCCTGCGACTTCTGCAAGTATGCTTAATTTGGTGGAGGATGGCACCATCAGCGGCAAGATAGCGAAAACAGTGTTTGACGAGATGGTGGCCACCGGCAAGGACCCGAAGGTTATCATCAAAGAAAAAGGCCTGGCGCAGATTAGCGATACCGGGGCACTGGAAGCCCTGGCCCGGGAGATTATCTCCGCCAATCCCAAGGAGGCCGCGGACTATCGGGCCGGCAAGAGCAAAGTCCTGGGCTTCTTCGTGGGCCAACTGATGCGCCGGACCCAGGGTCAGGCCAACCCGCAACTGGCCAACGAGATCTTTGAAAAGATGCTCAGGTGAGCCATGGGAATTGAATGGTGGGAGCTGGTTTAAAACCCGCCCCTGCCCCTGCCCCTGCACCTTCGGGGTTTTAACCGAAAACCGAAAACAGAAAACAGGATGGTAATATGATCCCGTACTACAGCATCTGCTGGGATATCGACAAGATTAAGCTGCTGGACCAGCGCCGCCTCCCCGGGGAAGAGGTCTATCTGGAGATCAGGGATTATCACCAGGTGATCGAGGCCATCCGCACCCTGGCCATTCGGGGGGCGCCGGCCATCGGGGTGGCCGCCGCCATGGGCGCCGCCCTGGGGGCTTTGGAGATCCACACCGGGGATGTGGCCGAGTTCCTGGGGCGCTTCCAGGAAATCTGCCGGGAAATCGCGGCATCCCGGCCCACCGCGGTGAATCTCTTCTGGGCCCTGGAGCGCATGCAGCGGCTGGCCCAGGACCATGCCCAGGAGCCGGTGCCGGCCCTCAAGGATTACCTGGTGATCGAAGCCCAGGCCATGCTGAAGGAAGATGAAACCACCAACCGCCATCTGGGCCGGTGGGGGGAGATCCTCATCGACGAGGGGATGCGCGTCCTCACCCATTGCAATACCGGGGCCCTGGCCACCGGGGCCTACGGCACTGCCCTGGGAGTCCTGCGGTCCGCCTGGGAGGCCGGAAAGCGGTTCTCCGTATGGGTGGATGAGACCCGGCCGCTGCTCCAGGGGGCCCGCCTCACCACCTGGGAGTTGGGGAAACTGGGGATTCCCTACACCCTGATCCCCGACGGCGCCGCGGCCACCTTGATGCACCAGGGCCGGGTGGACCTGGTGATCCTGGGGGCGGATCGTATCGCCGGCAACGGCGACACCGCCAATAAGA
>JBKQKO010000029.1:0-19443 GCA_052147455.1 Desulfobaccales bacterium
TGAGATAGACCTCCATATTCTTCATGGGACCATAGGTGAGTTTCACCGGCATAAAGTAGGTGTAAAAATCGCCCCTGGCGCTCACCGTCCGCCAATTCTGGTTGAAGGACCCCGGATAGATGGACAACGCCGAGAGCACCGAGAGGCTGAAATGGCCGGTGTCAATGGGGATGGTGGTGTCGGTGAGGATGGGGCCGGCGGTGGTGGGAGCTTCCTCTTTTTTCTCTTCGGGTGGAGCGGCTGGAGCGCCCCCTGCGGGAGTTTCCGGCGCGGCCGCCGGGCCGGCGGCGGTTTGCGCCAGGGCCGGCGCCGCGGGAGCCAGAGTCAGCACTGCCAGAAAGCAACCCAGAAAGAGCCAGGTCACAAACATCCTCAGATTGATCTCCTTAACCATAAAGTGATGCAGAATCATAGCAATTTCCCCCATTTTTAGGATTTAAACCTTTCCTGCCAAGGTTAATTTGTTGATATTTAGATCCGATATCAAAACATGAGAGATCATGGTTTAAAACCCTGGACCAACTTAGAATTGATCCGCCTTATCGTAGGCTTTGCGCTTGCGCCAGAGGGTGGAGGGATCGATACCCAAAATATGGGCGGCCTCGTCGAGGCTTAAAGTGCGGGCCATGATCCGGAGAATATGCTCCCGCTCGATCTGGTCCAGGGTGTAATCACCACCCAGCAGCGGCACATCCGGCAGGCGCGCCGCCAGGCTGTTGAGCAAGCCCCGGATTTGATCCAGGGCGAATGGTTTGGGCAGATATTCCCTGGCCCCGCGTTTGACGGCCTCCACCGCGGTCTCTATATTGGCATAGGCGGTAATTATTACTATATAGAGATGCGGACTGAGGGAGAGGAGCTGGGGAATCAGGTCCAGGCCGCTCATTTCCTTAAGGCGCAGGTCCAGGAAGGCCAGATCAAAGGGCTGGCGCTCCAGGGCCGCCAAGGCCTCGGAGGCGGTGGCTATTGCCGTGACCCCGCAGCCCATGGCCTCCAGACAGGCTGATAGGGTAATCCGGGTGTTCTTTTCATCATCAACCACCAGGACCCGAAAGGGAGAAACCCTGGATAGCTCAAGGGAGGCCACGCTATTCATATCCCAACCCCTCAAGTCTTCCTGCGCCGGGGCGCCCGACTCCGGCGCAGGAAGCTAACGGCTGTCAACTCCCAGGGGATTCGTTGGTAAGCAAATCCAGGTTAAGGCCATGGCACTTGACCCTGGGCTAACCCTCTCATCGTCCCAGGTTTAGGACGGTGGGGCTCCATATTGCTTATGCAGTTCGAGATTTACTTCCAGCACGTTCACAAACTTCTCGCCCGCCAGCCCTTCCCAAGGCGCCGCGGCGTTTTTCTGCAAGATCTGTTCGATCTCCTGCCGCACTTCTGCCGGCTGGCGTTTTAGGTCGGCGGCCCATTTGGAGGCCACCCGCTCGAGCTGAAACTCGGCGTTCTGCAAGGTGATATCCGGATCGAGCCCGGATGCGGAAGCGGTAACCAAATCTCCGGGGACGTCCTGGAAGTCCACATCCGGGTGGTCCTCCCGCCACATCAAGAAGAAAGTCGACTGAATGTCCGAGCCCTCATTGACTGGCTCCATCACCTTTTCCTCCTTGCCGTCGGCTCCCTTGTGGGTGACGGCGGAGGGGAATTTCCCGGGGTAGGCCTCGGAGAAGCTCTTGAAGAACACCATGGCCAGGTCTGCTGCCTGGGGCTTCGGAGTGTCGGGGTTGTCCTTGATAAACTGGGCCACCACCTCGGGATGCGTCTTGGCCCAATTATCTACGTAGGCGGAGTTCATCGGGTCCGCCTTGACCCAGGCCTGGGCCAGGGAATTGTGCTGGTCCGCCCATTGGTCCACCAGGTGCGGTTTGCCCTGGTACTTATCCTGCTGGAACCATTTTTCCACATCCGGCGCCACCGGCTTTCCGTCATTGGGGCCGCCGCGATAGGTCACCAGGGGGCCCAGGGTGCGGGCCACCCGATCACGCAGGGCGTAGTTGGAGGCCGCCAGGGCCGATGAAGACGAGGCCGAGGCGTCGTAGGAACAAGCCGAAGGGCGGGGCTGAAAGTATTCGTCCTTGGTAAACGGCTGGGCGATGAGCCTCGAGCCCACCGGTTTGCCGTCAGGGCCTGCCACCATGCTGCCGTTGGCCTGGAAGGGAAAGAAGACCTGTCCCACCAGCAGTAAGGCCAACGGGTAAACGACGCAGACGATCAGCACTGAGACGCACAACAACAAGATGCTCTTGGAAAGGTGTTGCCGCATGTTTATACCTCCCTGGGTAGCTGCAACCTCAGCTAACCATATGCAAATTCACCATGATCACATCGATCAGTTTGATGCCGATGAAGGGCAGGACCACGCCCCCCAATCCCCAAACCAGCAGGTTCCGGCGCAACAAGGCATCGGCGCCCAAGGCCCGGTAGCGGACTCCTTTGAGCGCCACCGGGATGAGCATCGGAATGATAATGGCATTGAAGATCACCGCCGACAGGATGGCTGAAACCGGCGAATGCAAGTGCATGACGTCGATCACCTTCAGCCACGGTAAAGTGCCCGCAAACAGCGCCGGGATAATGGCGAAGTATTTCGCCACGTCGTTGGCGATGGAGAAGGTGGTCAATGCCCCCCGGGTGATCAAGAGCTGCTTGCCGATTTCCACCACTTCGATCAACTTGGTGGGGTCGCTGTCCAGATCCACCATGTTGGCCGCTTCCTTGGCCGCCTGGGTACCGGCGTTCATGGCCAGGGCCACGTCGGCCTGGGCCAGAGCCGGGGCGTCATTGGTGCCGTCCCCCATCATGGCCACCAATTTCCCTTCGGCCTGCGCCTTCTTAATGTAGGCAAGCTTGGTCTCCGGGGTGGCCTGGGCGAGAAAGTCATCGACCCCCGCCCTTGCGGCAATGGTCTTGGCCGTCAAGGGGTTATCCCCGGTGATCATCACGGTTCGTAGCCCCATCTTTCTCAGCCGCTCAAAACGCTGAGCCATGTTGGGTTTCAAAATATCCTCCAGCATCACCACGCCTGCGATGCGGGCGTCTTCGGCGACGACCAGAGGGGTCGCACCCTGGGAGGCGACGTTATCCACGAAGCCGCTGAGCTCATCCGGGATACTGCCCTGGTTAGCCTGGACAAATTCGATAATGGCGTCCGGGGCTCCTTTGCGGATGCGCGTCCCGTCGGGAAGATCGACGCCGCTCATGCGCGTTTGGGCGGTGAATGGCACAAACTTTGCCTCCGGCGGCACTATGACTGGGGTTTTGGTTTCCTCTACGAATAACTCCACAATGCTCTTCCCCTCGGGCGTCGGATCCGCCTCGGATGCCAGGGCGGCCAGCCTGCCTACTTCGGCAACCGAGTATTGGCCTACGGGGAAGAACTTGGTGGCATGCCGGTTTCCCACGGTGATGGTGCCGGTCTTATCCAGCATCACCACGTCGATATCGCCGGCCAACTCCACTGACTTGCCGCTCTTGGCGATAATATTGGCCTGGAGGGCGCGATCCATGCCGGCGATGCCGATGGCAGCCAACAAGGCGCCGATGGTGGTGGGAATCAGGCAGACCAATAGCGCAATCAGGGTCGGCACGTCGGTGCCGAGACTGTGCAAAGGTTCTTTGAGGCCTAGATAGCCCATCATGTATTGCTCGGCGTTCCAGGACATGGCCCACAGGGGAATCACCACGATCAGGAAGACCAGGGTAAAGGCGGAAAGCACCAGGGTCAGGGCGATCTCATTGGGAGACCGCTGCCGGATGGCGCCCTCCACCAGGGCAATCATCCGGTCCAGGAACGAGTCTCCGGAGCCTTGGGTGATCTCGACGACAATCCGGTCGGAGAGCACCACGGTGCCTCCGGTCACGCCGGAGCGGTCGGTCCCAGCGGCGCGAATGACCGGCGCCGACTCGCCCGTGATTGCCGATTCGTCTACGGAAGCCATGCCTTCGACGATCTCCCCGTCTCCGGGAATCGTCTGTCCCGCCTCCACCACCACCAGATCACCCTGTTTCAGGGTCGACGACGGGACCTCCTCAATGGCCTTCGCTTTATTGAGACGATAGGCCGTGGTTTCGTGACGGGCCCGCCGGAGCGAGTCGGCCTGGGCCTTACCCCGGGCCTCGGCCAGGGCCGTGGCGAAGTTGGCAAACAACACGGTCAAGAAGAGCCAGACGTCCACCCAGATGAAATAGCTGATGGGCACCTCGCTGACCGATTTGCCCAGCGCCGCCTGGAATAGGTACAACAGGGTCAGGATGGCGCCGACCAGGACCACGAACATCACCGGATTTTTCCATTGGATGTCAGGCCGCAGCATGACGAAGGCCTGCTTCAAGGCCGCCAGCGCGGTGTCCTTCTCCAGCAGTCCTTGCGGTTTCACCCGGCGCTGCGGTCCCGGCATCGTTGCGGCCATATCGGCTGCAGGTGGTACTTTTTTAGGCTGATTATTCATGTCGATATCTCTCCATCTGAGGTCTCATCAGGTGAGCCTCAAGGTTGTTCGAATTTCAGCCCCCGAAGGGGATCGGACCAAAGTGCTCCGCCATCGGACCCAGGACGGCCACCGGCAGGAAGAGCAGGGCCCCGATGACAATTATCGTCCCGAACAGGAGGATGCCGAAGGTGAGGCTGTCATCCCGCAGGGTTCCCAGGCCAAAGGGGCTCGATTTCTTCTCTCCGAGATATGCCGCCATGGCGATGGGCGCCACAATCGGCAGATAGCGGCTGAAGACCATCACCAGGCCCGCGGCGATATTCCAGGGGATGGCGGTGGGCGCCGGAGTCGGATTGCTGACTAAACCGTAAACCACCCCCAAGCCATCGAAGGCCGAGCCGTTATTGGCGGAGGCCGAGGAGAAATTGTACAACATCTGAGAAAAACCATGGGCCCCCGGATTGCTGGCGGCCAGGAGCCCCCAACTGGTCGCCGCGAAGAGCCCGGTGGGTATGAGAATCATGAACGGATGCACCAGCAGGGCGACCACCGCCAGCTTCACTTCGCGGGCCCCGATTTTTTTGCCCAGATACTCGGGGGTCCGCCCCACCATCATGCCGGCTATGAAAATCCCGATAATGATGTATAAGAGCATGTTGATCATGCCCACGCCCTTGCCGCCGAAGATACAGTTCACCCACATGCCCCACATGGGCGCCAGGGCGGCAAGCGGGTTGAGGCTGTCCTCTTCGGCGTTCACCGCGCCGCAGGTCACGTCTGTGGTCACCGCGTCAAAGGTGGCCCCCGCCGAGGTTCCGAAGCGCAGTTCTTTGCCCTCGAGGTTGCCCAGGTGCTGGTCCACCGGCAGGCCCGCAACGGCCGGCAGGGGTACCGCCTGCTTCCCGCCCGGCGCGGTGGCGCTGGGAACTTCAAAGGTTCGGGCCTGGGGATGCGCGGTTAATCCCGGGTTCGGTTGCAGCGTGTCATAACAGACCGCCCAGACGACGGTGGCGGCCATCAATATCAGCATAACCGCAAAAATGACGTAAGCATGGCGCATCCGACCGAGCATGTGGCCGTACATCAGCACCAGGCCAAACGGAAAGACCATCATGGCCAGGGTGTTGAAGAAGTTCGTCAAGCCGGTGGGATTTTCATAGGGGTGCGCTGAGTTCATCCCGTAAAAGCCGCCCCCGTTGGTCCCGAGCATCTTCATGGACTCAAAGGCCGCCACCGGGCCCACCACGATGGTCTGCTGCTTGACCTCGCCCTTGTCCGTGGTTCCCATGGCCGCAGGTTCGAGGGTCGAAACCTGATAAGAGCTTTTTAAGGTCATCGGACTGCCTTGCACCAGAAACACGAGGCCTACGATAAAGGCGGCGGGCACGAACATGTAAACCAACACCCGCCACATGTCCACGAAATAGTTGCCCACCCTGGAATCGCCGCGCAAAGCCCGGATCACCGCGCATAAGGCGCTTAAGCCGACGGCCGCCGACAAGAAAAGATTGGCGATGGCAAAGAAGATCTGGCTAAAGTTAGATAAGGTCTGCTCCCCGGCATAGTGCTGGAGGTCGGTGTTCGTCATGAACGAGGTCACGGCTTGAAAGATGGTGCTGGGGAAAATCGCCCCCTTGCCATCCGGATTGAGCGGCATCCAGGGCTGGAGCGTCAGCACCAGATAGCCGAAGACGAACAGCACAATGTTGAAAATGAGCAGGGCGGCGGTATACTGCTTCCAGTTCTGGGGGCCGCTGTCCAGGCGTTTTTCGAACCAGCGGAAGACCGGCAGGGGCCGGTATTTCCCGTCCATGATCCACGCCATGTAACGGCCCAGGGGGAAGGCGACCAGGGTCGCTGTGGCCAGAAGCGCCAAAGGAAGTAACCAGGTTTGGATAAACATATTTTAAGCTCCTTGAAGATATTGCAGGATTGCCGTTGCCCTGGCTCAGAACCATTCCGGCCGGATCAAGGCCACCACCAGGTAAACGAACAAGAAGGCCGCTACAGCCGCGGTCAAATAGAACATGGGTATCACCTCGTTTTAGATTTTTTCGCAGCCGATCAGGAACAGGTAACATAATCCCAGCGCGACCAGTCCCAAGAGAAACATCGCGACCCACCAGAAAAACAGGCTCATTTAGGGATTCCTCCTTTGCTTCCTCAAAGATGGAAATTTTTTAAACATCCCGCTCCAAGCGGTCAAGGGCAGACCCCATAAAATCGCGGCGGCAATTTGCCAGGCACCTGGCGCACACCGGTCAAAGAGACCGGGTGACCCGGCGAAGGCGCCTCAAGCCGAGGAGGAGCGGTCCTGCCAATAGCGCCCAGATTACCGGGATTAATTTGAACATCTTTTTCTCATCCCGAGGGATAAAGCATAGTTCGTGCCATTCGCGGATCTTAGATGTTATTGTGTAAATTAAGATAGTTATCGTTGATGAGCCGGGTAACCGTGAGATGGGAGGATTGCAAAATTCAAGGAAAGGCCATCCGGGGGATTTCAAATTGAAATGCAGGTTGAGTTACTTCAGGAGGAAATCAGGGGTAGGCGGATGGTGAAAGTGGTGCCGCGGTTAACTTCGCTGCTGATGGCGATCTCCCCGTGGTGCTGGTCAATGAGGCCCCGGCAGATGGTGAGACCCAGGCCGGTGCCCCCTTCCTTGGTGGAGAAGAACGGGGTGAACAGGGATCTCAGGTGTTCCGGGGTAATGCCCAGACCGGTGTCCGCGATGGTGAGCACCAGGTGGTCTTCCTGGACCGCGGCGCTGACCCTCAGCACCCCGCCGTGGGGCATGGCCTCCAGGCTATTTTTAAAGAGGTTGATGAGCACCTGGCGAATCTGGCCGGGATCGAAGGCGAAGGCCGCGATCACCTCCGGGGCCGAGAGCTCAAAGGTCACCCCCTGCTCCTGGAAGCTGGCCTCCATAAAGCTTATGACCTCCCGGATCAGGGCCAGGATGTCGCCGGAGACCTTTTGGGTGGGGGTGGTGTGGGTATAGGTGCTCAGATCGGCCAGGAACTTCTCCAGTCGTTGCACTTCCTGGCTGATAAGTTCCAGCTTTTCCCGGCCCTTTCCGGGAAGATCCTCCTGGTGGGCCAATAGCTGGGCAAAGCCGCCGATGATGGTCAGGGGATTCTTGATTTCGTGGCTGATATGGGCCACCATCTTGCCCAGGGTGGCCAGGCGCTCCTGGCGCAGCAGCTCCTCTTCCAGGCGTTTCCGCTCCCGCAGATCCCGGAAATAGCCGACGATCCCCACCTCCCGGCCATCTTCCCGGAGGAGGCGGGCCGATAGCCAGATGGGCACCGGGGTACCGTCTTTAGGGAGCGCCAGGGTTTCATAATTTTCCAGGATGCCGGGCCCGCCGTAAGCCGGGGAGTAGATGAGCTCCTTGATTTCGTGGGGCAGCCCTTCCGGATAAAGAACATCGACCTTTAACAGCCCGATGACCTCTTCCGGCCGGTAGCCCAGGATGCGAGAGGCGCCTTCGTTAAAGATGAGGACGTTGCCCAACAGGTCGTTGACCACGATGCCATCAATGGAGGCCTGCGTCAGCATGCGCTCCAGCTCATCCAGCTGGCGCACCTGGCACTCCAGGTTAAACATCTGGGTGACATCCCGGAAGGAGCACACCGTCCAGGCTTCTGCCTCACCCCCCACCAGGTGATAGAAGGTACCTTCATAGATGAATTTCTTGCCGTCCACCTCACGGGTGAGGACGTGGTGGGCCGGGAAGTAAGGCCCCAGCTCCCGGGGGCAAAAGCCCATCTCTTCGCCGGCGGTGTTTTTGAAGGAGCTCTGAAGATCGAAACAGACCCGCCCGGAGATCGCCGGCCATTCCAGGCCAAAGTGCTCCAGGAAGAAGGCGTTGGCGTAAACGATGCGCCACGCCTCGTCCAGCACCAGGGTGAAGACGTTCGGGAGGCTATCCAGCAGCCGGGCAAAGAGTCCGCGGGGGGGCTGCCGCCCGGGAGCTCCAGATTTGTGCACCATAATTTACCTTAAGTCTTAAATCTTCCCAATGCAACCCTGATCAGGATGAGACGGGATTCCTGCGGCGCAACCTAAAAGAAATCGGTGAGATAGGGGTTGTGCAGTTTTTCCTGGCCCAGGGTGGAGGTGGGGGTCTCCCCGTAGTCGTGGCCGGGCCAGACCCGGGTGTCGTCGGGCAAGGGCATGATCTTCTCCTCCAGGGAGGCGATGAGCTGGGAAAGGGAGCCGCAGGGGAGGTCGGTGCGGCCCGCGGCCCCCACGAACAAGGTGTCGCCGGTAAAGAGATGGCCCGGGAAATAGAGGCAGATGGAGCCGGGGGTGTGCCCCGGGGTGTGCAGGACCTGGGCCTCCTGCCTTCCCAGGGGCAGGCGCTGGCCGTCGTCCACCAGGAGATCGACCCGGGTCAGGGGCGAGTAGCCTTCGGACAGGGCCTCGGCCTGCCTCTCCGGGCGCCTGAAGAACTCCCAGTCCAGTCGATGAATGACGATGCGGGCTTCGGTCTCCGCGGCCCAAAGGTGGTTGCCGGTGGTATGGTCGGCATGGCCATGGGTGTTGACGATCCAGGAAAGGCGCCAGCCTTTCTGGTACAGGCGCTTGGCCAGGATCCGGGCCGGGCCCCCCGGGTCGATGAGCAGGGCCTCCCGGCTTTCGGGACAGGCCACCAGGTAGGTGAACACCCTTTGAGGCCCGCAGGTTTCGGTGAAGATACTCAGGGGCAACGGCTGAACCGGATCATTTGGCCAAAAAGCTGAAGAGCATCTGTTCCGTGCGCAGGGCGTAAATCATGGCCTTGATGCTGTGGTTTTCGGCCTGCTCATTCTCTGCCTTGGCCTCCCGCATCAACCTGATGTACATTTCCTGCTGGGTATTCCCCAGCAGGGTGGCCTTCTTAAACTTATCCTCGGCGGATTTCGCCAGGCGATCGGCCTGCGCCTGTTCATCCGCAGTCAGCTTCTGGTTGATGGCTTCCTGCTGCTCCTCTTTGGGGGTCAAGAGCCGCTCTTTCTGATCCTGGCCGCATTCCTTCTGCAGGATGGCGAACAGAGACTTGGCCTCTTTGGCCATGGACTTGGCCTCCGCGGTGAACCGGGCATTCAGTTTCTTCTCGGCGTTGTCCAGCAGGGTTACCGCCCGTTTATAAAGGATCTGGTGATCCGGACCGCAGGGCACTCCGCGGGGCGGGGATTGGTTGGGGGTATCCCCAGGCTGGGCCAGGGCCGCGCCCACCAGGGGGAAGACCAGCAAGAGGCTGAACACCATGGTCAGAAAACGGGGTTGGCTCATGAGCGTATCCTTTGAATTAGTGAAGTTTGAAGGTCTCGGTGATGGCCCGCTGAAACCGGGGCCGATAGATGATGTCAAAGGCGGTCTCCTTGCCGGGAAACAAACGCAAGGCCTGGGACCGGACGTTTTCCAGAACCTGTTCCGCCTGCTCCAGGGTGAAGGTCCCGGCCCGGATCTCCGCCAGGGCCTGATCCACTAAAAAGCGCAGGTATCTCAGGTTGCGGTTTTCCTCCCGGATGGCCTGCCGCCGTGTTGGATCGTCGCAGTAGGACAAGGGGATTCTCCGAGATGGCCGAGGTAGGAGAGCCGGATTTAAACCCGGCCGCCACTTTTTTATTCTACCCTGGGATTGGGGGGCTGTAAAGGAGAAAGCCGGACCTCCTGGGGGCTGCCGAGTTTGGCCGGGGGGCACTGCAAGGGCAGGGGCCGCGGCGGGCCCTTGGTGATCTCCCAGGCAATGCCTTCCCTGGCCTTCAGGATGGCGGGGACCTTATCCCAATCGAGGCGGTCACCCAGTTGGTAGCGCTCCGCCAGGTCCCGGAGGTAATCCAGGGCCGGCTCCTGCATTAAATGATAGACATCAGGGTGCGCTTCCAGAAAGACGCGGCCCTCGGGGGTGACCGCCAGTTTGAGGGGCCGGTAGATGATCTTCACCGGGGTGCCCACCTCTAGCTGGGGAAAGAGCTGGGCGATCTCCTGGGGCAGCATGCGGATGCAGCCGTGGGACACGTAGTAACCTACGCTCCAGGGCCGGTTGGTGGCGTGGATGCCGATCCCAGTGGCGGAGGTCTCCATATAGTAATGGCCCAGGGGGTTATTGGGCCCCGGCGGCACCTTTTCCATCACCTCCACGCCCTCATCCTCCATCTCCTCCTGGATGGACTCCGGCACCTGCCAGGTGGGGTTGGTGCGCTTATCCACGATCTTGTAGGTCCCGGTGGGGGTCTGCCAGGTAGGCTTGCCCAGGGCCAGGGAATAGCGGCGCTGGTAGGCGCCTTTCTCGAAATGGTACATCAACAGCTCCGGCAGATTGATGACCAGACCCCGATCCAGCTCCGACGGGACGATATGGGCCGTGTTGATTTTCAAAACCAGGCCCGGGGCTATTATTTTATAAGGGCTCTTCAGACCGTTGCGCCTGGCCAGCACCGTCCATTTTACCCCCTTTTTCGCAGCCAGGAGGCCCAGGGTGGTCTTGCCCGGGACCTGGTAATCTTCTTCTCCGCCCACCACCTGGTGATAGAGGGGCGGAGGCTGGCCGGCCCCGGCCCAGGCGCTCTGGGCCAGCAGGATCATCAGCAGTAAGCAGCAGCGGCGAGCCATAAGCTAATAATCTACCTCCGCTTCATAAGGAAAATGATCGGAAGGATAGCGGTTATCCTGGTGGTCGGTGATGATGGCTACCCGGCGGATCCGGAAGGCCGGGCTCGCCAGAATCCAGTCGATCCTGGCCCCCCGGGGCTTGCCGTCAAAAGCGTGCTGGGTGGTGGCTCCCTGCCCCTCAAAGTGCAAGGCCCGCCAGGTATCGAGAAAAGGCCGGCCCTCCCCGATCAATTCCCGATAAACCGGAGACCCCGGTGGTTCGTTGAAGTCGCCGGCCAGGATCAGGGGGCGGTTCGAGGGGGCAAAATGGTCCCGGATCATCCTGGCTCCCTGGAGGCGAGCCTCCGGGGAGATGTTGTCCAGGTGGGTGTTGATAAAGTAGAAGGACTCGGTCCACCCGGCTTTCCGGAAGAGGCCGTAGGTGGCCAGGCGGGGAAAGGCGCTGTCCCAACTGCGGCTGCGGTGCACCTCCGGGGTCTGGGAGAGCCAGAACTCCCCGCTCTCCTGGATGGTAAAGCACTCGGCCCGGTAAAAGATGGTGGGATACTGGCAGGTTTCATCCACCTGGCGGTGGGCCGTCAGGGGCAGGTATTCCGGCAAATGCGCCGAAAGTTCGCGGAGCATGGGCATGGTGCCTTCCTGGGTGCCCAGGAGGTCCGGCCGGCGCCGGCAAATGAGGTCCGCCACCAGGTCCCGGCGAAACTGCCATTCGTTGGGACCGTCCAGGGGGGTGGCAAACCGCAAGTTAAAGGTCATAACCAGCATGATATCCTTAAACAAACCCGGCCCGCAAGGGCTGCGGGAAGAAGAGTTCCTGCGAGGTGCGCAAAAAATAGGCGTCGGTCATGGAGGCCAGAAAATCCCGGACGATCTCCGCCGGCTGGTGGGACTCCCGATAGAGAGGGTCCAGAGGGGCCAAGAAGTCTCGGTAGATAGGGGAGTCGCGCCGGTCTTGGGCCAGGTCCTCCAAAAATCGCTG
This sequence comes from Desulfobaccales bacterium, assembly GCA_052147455.1. Classification (GTDB taxonomy): domain Bacteria; phylum Desulfobacterota; class Desulfobaccia; order Desulfobaccales; family 0-14-0-80-60-11; genus JAPLJC01. Next base: position 12,017 of record JBKQKO010000029.1, read on the forward strand.
GAACAGGCGCTGGCATAGGGCCTCGATCTTGGAGGTTTGGGCCTTGATGCGGGGATTGTCATAGATCCGCTGGTAATTGAACTCCTTGAGCTGCTTCAACAGGGCCCCCACCTCGGGGCTGTATCCCACGTAGTCCTTGTCGAAACTGTGGCGCAGCAGGTCGGTCACCAGGCTGTAGACGATGGCGCCGTTGGTGCGGCCCAGGCGGCCTGCCACCTCCGGGGGCAGCTCCTCCCGGCGTATCAGCGACAGGGTGATGGCATCCTCCAGGTCCCGGCCGATATAGCTGATGGTGTCCGCCAGCCGGACCACGCAGCCCTCCAGGGTCATGGGCTTCAGAGAAAGCTCCGGGTCGGCCGTCTTGCTGCGGATCTCCTCCTCCAGGTGGGCGAAGGTCTTGTCCCGCTGAGGGGAGAGGCGCTCCAGGTGAGTCTCCCCGTCATGGCACAGGATGCCGTCCAGCACTTGCAGGGAGAGATTGAGGCCCCGGCCGTTTTTCTCCAGGCGGTCGAGAAAGCGCACTCCCTGGATGCTGTGGAGAAAGGGGCCGATACCGTGGTCCCGGCAGAGGGCCGAGAGGATGCCTTCCCCGTCGTGGCCGAAAGGGGGATGGCCGATATCGTGGCCCAGGGCGATGGCCTCCAGCAGGTCTTCGTTCAGCCGCAAAAACTTGCCGATGGTGCGGGCGATCTTGGAAAGGAGCTGCACGTGCAGCACCCGGTGGCTGATGTGTTCATGCTCGACGAGATAGAAGACCTGGGTCTTGTCGATATAACGAGTGTAGGCCCGGGAGTGGAGGATGCGATCGGCGTCCACCGCAAACTCCTGGCGGTGGCCCCGGGCCACGGACTCTTCAAAGCGGCGGCGGCTGGCCTGGACCGAACGGGTGGCGTACGGCGACAGCCAGGTTTCCTCCTGCCGCTCCAAGATTTGGCGTAGTTCTGACAACTTGACCATGCAGGCGCTGCTTCCCAAATCATTATCATAGCATAAGAGTCAGCGCCCCTCAATAGCGGCCTGCCGGTGGCCTGCCGGTGGAGTGGTTCAGGAATATCTTTAAAAATATCCACCTGTCCTTGTAGCCGCAGGCTTTAGCCTGCGTTCATTTTATTACGGATTTTCGCAGGCTTTAGCTTGCCGCGATATTGTAATGTCCAAAGATGATGGACATTTTTTATTAAAGGAAAATCTGAAACATGAGACTCCGAGTTCAAAATCGCAGTTCTAACCCGAATTCGGGGTGCCTGGCCGGGACGCCGAGAATTGTTTTGCATTATGGTAAATGTATGATATTTATTAATTTTCATGGAATTTCAGGTCGCCGGAGTTTTGGGTATTTTTGGTGCCGGCGCCGGGCCGAATCTGATGGACGACCGCGCTTATCTGGAAGATTTCCTGCAGTACCTGCGGGTGGAGCGCCAGATGTCACCCCACACCCTGCGGAGCTATCGTCTGGATATCAGCCAGTTTTTGGAATTTTACCGCTCCCGTCCGGGAAACCCTGATTTGCGGGAGGTGGCCTATCCGGACCTGCGGGCCTTTCTGGCCCAGGCCCTTAAGGGGCGGCGCAAGGTCACGGTGGCCCGCAAGCTCTCGGCCCTGCGCACCTTTTGTAAATATTTGCAGCGCCAGGGGGTGCTGGCCGGCAACCCCGCCAGGCTGGCCCCCAGTCCCAAGCTGGAGAAGCCCCTGCCCCATTTTCTGACGGTGGACGAGGTCTTCCACCTGCTGGGCGCCTGCGGCGGCGATGCCTTCGGGGCCTGCCGGGACCGGGCCATTTTGGAGGTCTTTTACGGCGGCGGCTTGCGGTTGTCGGAGTTGGCCGGTCTCGACCTGGGGGACCTGGACCTGGACCAGGGGGTGCTGCGGGTCTGGGGCAAGGGCGGCAAGGAGAGGCTGGCCTTTCTGGGGAAGCCGGCCCGGGAGGCGCTGGCCGCCTATCTGGGCCGGCGTCTGGCCCTGCTATCCCGGATCGGGGCGCCGGCTGCTGCTCCCCTGTTCCTCAATCAGCGGGGCGGCCGCCTCACCTCCCGTTCGGTGGCCCGCCTGGTGGGCAAGTGGGCGCGGCTGGCGGGCCTCTCCCAGGCCCTGACCCCCCACGGCCTGCGCCACAGCTTCGCCACCCACCTGCTGGAGGGCCGGGCCGACCTGAGAACCGTCCAGGAGCTGCTGGGGCACGCCTCCATCTCCAGCACCCAGCGGTATTTACATACGGACCTGGATTACTTGATGGAGGAATACGACAAGGCGCATCCCCGGAGTAAATGACCCAAATAGCGCCAGCACCGGCGTCTCGCCTGTGCAAATCTGCGTTTATCTGCGTGCAGCGGCGGCTAATATTTGACCGCAGATAAACGCCGATGCCCACAGATAAAGGACTCGTTGCGTCTTTTTCTTTGCACCTTGGCTCTTTGCGTGAGGTCTTCTTGATGGACAATGAAAAATTCCGCGGCACCACCATCCTCATGGTGCGCCGGGGGGATCAGGTGGCGGTGGCCGGCGACGGCCAGGTGAGCCTGGGGGAGATGGTCATGAAGCACCGGGCCAAAAAGGTGCGCCGCCTCTACCACGGCAAGATCATCGCCGGTTTCGCCGGTTCGGTGGCCGACGCCCTCACCCTGTTCGAGCGCCTGGAGTCCAAACTGGAGGCCCACCAGGGCAACCTCACCCGGGCGGTGGTGGAGCTGGCCAAGGACTGGCGCACCGACCGGATCCTGAGGCGCCTGGAGGCGATGCTGCTCACCGTGGACTTAAGCGGGGCCTTTCTCATCTCCGGCACCGGCGACGTCATCGAGCCGGATGAAGGGGTGATGGGCATCGGCTCCGGCGGCGCTTACGCCCTGGCCGCGGCGAAGGCTTTAATGGCGCATACCGACCTGCCGCCCGCGGTTATTTGCCGGGAGGCCATGACCATCGCCGCCTCGCTGTGCGTTTATACCAATAACGAGATTGTGATTGAGGAATTATAAAGCTCCTCTAGCCAATCATCGCTTTCAATGCTGGGGCGGAGCAGATGGCTATTTACGGTTTTTGAGAGAGGAAGGTGGATTTCGGTAATAAGGATTTTGGTGGGCAGTGCCCACCCTACATTTTTTCTAGAGATCGGCGTCTATCGGTGTGCATCGGCGGTAAAAAATTAACCGCCGAAAACGCAGATGCTCGCCGATGAACGCAGATAAATTAAAAGGATTGTAAATATGGAATTGCTGAAAGCGCTCCGGGGCTCCGGGGACCATCTCACTCCCAGGGAGATCGTGGCGGAGCTGGATAAATATATCGTGGGGCAGGAGGACGCCAAGAAATCGGTGGCCATCGCCCTGCGCAACCGCTGGCGCCGCCAGCAGGTCCCCGAGGCCCTGCGGGACGAAATCGCCCCCAAGAACATCATCATGATCGGCCCCACCGGGGTAGGCAAGACCGAGATCGCCCGGCGGCTGGCCAAACTGGCCCATTCGCCCTTCCTGAAGATCGAGGCCACCAAGTTCACCGAAGTGGGCTACGTGGGCCGGGACGTGGAGTCCATGGTCCGGGACCTGATGGAGCTGGCGGTGAACCTGGTGAAGGCCGAGGAGCGGGACAAGGTTCAGGCCAAGGCCGCCGAAGCAGTGGAGGAGCGCCTGCTGGAGCTGCTGCTCCCTGGACAGCTCCCCGGCCAGGTCCCCGCCCAGGCCCCTGGCCAGGAAGCCGAAGCGGAGTCCGGCACCCGGGAAAAATTCAGGAATATGCTGCGGGACGGCCGCCTGGAAGACCGCTTCGTGGAGCTGGAGACCAGCCAGCGGGCCACTCCGGTGGTGGAGATCTTTTCCGGCGCCGGCATGGAGGAGATGGAATTCAACTTCAAGGAGATGCTGGGCAACATCTTCCCCAAAGGCACCAAGACCCGGCGGGTCAAGGTCTCCGAGGCCCGGGAACTCCTGCTCCAGGAGGAGGCGAGCCGTCTCATCGACATGGACCGGGTGGTGGAAGAGGCCCGGCGCAAGGTGGAGCAGCACGGCATCATCTTCCTGGACGAAATCGACAAGATCGTGGGCCGGGACCATGGCGGGGGGCCGGACGTCTCCAGGGAAGGGGTGCAGCGGGACCTGCTCCCCATTGTGGAAGGCACTACCGTCACCAGCAAGTACGGCATGGTGCGCACCGACCACATCCTGTTCATCGCCTCCGGGGCCTTTCACCTCTCCAAGCCCGCCGACCTGATTCCGGAGATGCAGGGGCGCTTCCCCATCCGGGTGGAACTCCAGTCCCTGGGGGCCGCGGAGTTTGAGCGCATCCTCACCGAGCCGGAGAACGCCTTGATCAAGCAGTACCGGGCGCTGCTGGAAACGGAGGGGGTTCACCTCACCTTTGCCCCGGAGGCGGTCAAAGAGATCGCCACCCTGGCCGCCAAGGTGAACGAACGCACCGAAAACATCGGGGCCCGGCGGCTCCATACCATCATGGAGAAGCTGTTGGAGGAGATCTCCTTCACCGCCCCGGACCTGGGCGATCGGGCGCTCACCATCACCGCGGACTACGTCCGGGAACGCCTGGCCGATCTGATCGAAGACGAGGATTTGAGCAGGTATATTTTGTGAGCCGTGAGGAGTAGGGTGCGTACTGCGCAGCAAAAATGGGTGCTACCGCCTTTAAAAAAGAAATGTAGAGCCGCCGCCCCCGGCGGCGGAAGTAAGATAGCCGCAGGCTTTAGCCTGCGCCGCACAGGCGGGACGCCTGTGCCACCAAAAGAAAACCTAGGGCGGCCTGTGGCCGCCGGAAAATCATATCTTGGAAAGAGAAACCACGCAGGCTAAAGCCTGCGGCTACATAATAATGCCGAAATCGGTATCGTTTTTGCTGACCGCTCTGACTGCTGATAGCAGGGCGACCCAATCACAGGCTGGAAGCCTGTGCCACTGTCGCCCCTACAGCCGCGAGGGACTTAAGTGAGCCATAACTGGATGACACGCGCCGATAAGGTGGTCATGAACACTTACGGCCGCCAGCCCCTGGTGTTGGTAAAGGGTGCAGGCTGCCGGGTGTGGGATGATCAGGGAAGGGAGTACCTCGATTTGGTGGCCGGCCTGGCGGTCTGCAACCTGGGCCACGCCCATCCGGAGGTGGCCCGGGCCGCGGCGGCGCAACTGACAAAGTTGGTCCACGTCTCCAATCTCTACTATAGCACTCCCATGGTGGAGCTGGCGGAGCTGCTGGTGCGCCTCTCCTTTGCGGACCGGGTCTTTTTCGCCAACAGCGGCGCCGAAGTGAACGAAGGGGCCATCAAGCTGGTGCGCCGCTACTCCCGGGAGCGCTTCGGGCCCGGCCGGCACCGCATCATCTGCACGGAGAACTCCTTCCACGGCCGCACCCTGGGGGCCCTGTCCGCCACCGGCCAATCCAAATTCTGGCAGGGCTTCGACCCCTTGCTGGAAGGTTTTTTGTTCGTGCCGTTCAATGACCTGAAGGCACTGGCCGCGGCGGTGGACGACAGCGTCTGCGCCGTGCTCCTGGAGCCCATCCAGGGGGAGGGCGGCGTCTGCCTGCCGGACGCCGATTATTTAAAGGGGGTGCGCCGGCTGTGCGCCGAGAAGCACCTGCTGCTGGTCCTGGATGAGATTCAGACCGGCCTGGGCCGCACCGGGCGGCTCTTCGCCCACGAGCACTTCGGCATCCAGCCCGACGTTATGACGCTGGCCAAGGCCCTGGCGGGCGGCCTGCCCATGGGAGCGCTGCTGGCCACCGCGGAGGTGGCCGGGGCCTTCGCCCCCGGCGCCCACGCCAGCACCTTCGGGGGCGGGCCGGTGATCGCCGCCGCCGCCACCACCGCCGTGGCCCTCTTGAGCGACGAAAAGTTGCTGGCCGAGGTGCGCGCCAAGGGCGATTATCTGCAAAAGGCCCTCTTGAAGCTGCAGGCCGGCTTTCCCGTCATCCGCCAGGTACGGGGTCTGGGCCTCATGTGGGGCCTGGAACTGGCCCGGGAAGGGACGCCCCTGGTGGCCGCCTGCCGGGAGCGGGGAGTGCTGGTCAATTGCACCCAGGGCAACGTCATCCGGCTGCTGCCGCCGTTGATCGTCACTACAGATGAACTAAACCGGGGATTGCAGGTCCTGGAGGAGGCGTTGGCATTGCTGTAACCACGCAGGGGCGCACCTGGGGGTGCGCCCGCACGGACCTTTAGGCCCGCGCTGGAAAAAAAAATGGCCGCCTGCGGATTTTCCAGTGGTTAAAATCTTGATTTCTCAAATATGGCAATGTTGTTTGTCGACCCCCCCTCACCCCAGCCCTCTCCCCCAGCGGGGGGGAGAGGGAGATTAAGGACCAGACGGCGGAAAGGCGCGGCTCCCTCTCCCCCCGCGAGGGGAAGGAGCATTACCGAGCGTTGGCTCTTTATCCACTCTCCCCCTCGAGGGGGAGAGGGTTAGGGTGAGGGGGAATTACTCACTTGCTTCCGCGGTTATTAACTATGTTACCGGATTTATGAAGTCGCGTACTAAGGCCTAAAGCCCATGAAACGTGATCTGTTGACCATCCTGGACCTGAGCCGGGAGGAGATCGAAACCTTGCTGGTCCGGGCCCGGGAGTTAAAAGCCCTCCAGGCTCGCCGGGTGGAGCACGCTTCCCTGAAGGGCAAGTGCCTGGCCCTGATCTTCGACAAACCCTCCACCCGCACCCGGGTCTCCTTTGAGGTGGGCATGGTGCAGTTGGGGGGCGCCAGCCTCTACCTGGGTCCGGGGCAGACCCAGATGGCCCGCCAGGAGCCCATCCCCGACACCGCCCGGGTCCTGTCCCGCTACGTGGACGGGGTGGTGGTGCGCACCTTTGCCCAGGAGACCGTGGCCGAGCTGGCCCGGCACGCCACCATCCCTGTCATCAACGGCCTCACCGACGCCCACCATCCCTGCCAGGTGCTCAGCGACCTGATGACCATGGAGGAGCGCTTCGGCCGGGTCTCCGGTCTGAAGGTGGCCTGGGTGGGGGACGGCAACAACATGGCTAACTCCTGGATTACCGCGGCCATGCATCTCGATTTTTCCCTGTACCTGGCCTGCCCCAAGGGCTATGAGCCTGACCCCGCCCTGCTGCGGGAGGCCCAAAGGATCGGACGCCATATCTATCTTTCCCAGGACCCCCGCCAGGCGGTGCAGGGGGTCCACGTGATCAACACCGATGTCTGGACCTCCATGGGCCAGGAAGACGAAGCCGCGGCCCGGCGGAAGATCTTCAAACCCTACCAGGTCAACGCCGATCTCTTGGAACTGGCCCGCCCCGAGGCTATCGTGCTCCACTGCCTGCCGGCCCACCGGGGCGAGGAGATCACGGCCGAAGTCCTGGACGGTCCCCAATCCGCCGCCTGGGACCAGGCGGAAAACCGCCTCCACTTCCAAAAGGCCCTGCTGGAGTGGCTGCTGGGGTGAGGGAAGGGATAGGGAAAAATTGATTTTGGGGAAGGG
>JBKQKO010000030.1:0-22408 GCA_052147455.1 Desulfobaccales bacterium
TCTTCTTGGGAGGCGGCACCCGGCAGGGACCCTGGGCGCAGATGCGGCAACAGGCCCCTTCGATCCCGATGGGACAGGGCTTCATGGTCTTGGCCCGGTCGAAGATCGTCTCTACCCCCTCCGCCTGAGCCTTCTTCAGCATCTCCTGGGCCGCCACATCCATGGATAGTTTTTCCAACTCTATATCCGGCATGAAAAATCTCCTTTTAAAGAGGGTTACGATGGCATAAACCTGTGGAACCTATTGTTTCAATATTAATATCTAGACAAGAGATTGTCAAGGTGAAAGATTTCACCAGCCTGCCCCCGCGATGAGCCAGGGGCGGTGCCAAACCCGCGCCTGGCCGTTGCTTTATTTGGCCCCGCATAGCCGTCTCTTACACCTCCACCGCCCGCCGGCAGGCGGTAAAGTAAAAAGCCAATCTGATCTCCTCGAACCGCAGCCCTTTGGCCCGGGCCGCCATCTCCCGGTAGGCCATCAACTGGGGCCGGTACCTGGCGGCTTCCCGGTTGATGAAGTCCTCCCAATCAGCCGGATTCCCAGGCCGGGAGCTCTTGTAATCCAGGAGCCACCAGTCATGGCCGTCGAACACCAGCCGGTCGATCTTGCCCCGGCGCAGGGTGTCCGGGGCGGCCAGGTCCTCCAGGAGCCACTCGCTCACCGCGCCGGGCCGCTCGGGGTCGAGCAAGGGCGCCAGCCAGGGGTCCAGGCGGCAGGCCTGAAGCTCCGCCAGGAGTTCCGGGGCCAGGGCGCCGGCGGCTTCCGGGGCCAGGCCCATCTGGCGCAGGGCCGCGGCCAGGGCGGCCAGCCCGGGCAGTTCGCCCCCCCGAGCCAGGGTATCCAGGCCGCGGTGGATGATCTCCCCACGCAGCCGGGGGATTTCCGGGTCCTCGAGGGCCGCGACCTCGGCCCTGATCTCCGCCTCCGCCAGTTGGGACGGGAACGAGATCTGATAAGGCGCGGCCTCTGGCGAGAAGGGTAGCGGCGGCTCCAGTACCGTGGGGATCCTGGCAGGGTGTGGCAGGGGCGGCGCCTCCATCACTACTTCGACCTCGAGCTCCGGCCCCGGCCAGGTCAACGGAATCCCGACCGCGGGCAGTTCGGTCTGATAATTTTCCAGAAGCCAGGCCAGCGGGCTTTCCGGGGGAACGGTCCAGTCCCCCTGGCTGTTTAGTTTCACCGCGGCGCTGAGCACCAGTTGCTGCCGGGCTCGGGTCACCGCGACATAGAAGACCCGCCGGGCCTCCTCCAGGAGGCGGCGGTCCTTCAGGTTCTTCAATAACAGGTACAGGGAACTCTGCTTCTCCTGGGCATAAGGCCGGGCCAGGGCCAACCCCTGGAGCGGGTGGCCGGGAATTTCTTCCAGCAGGAAAGGAGGAATTTTGGACTCACCCTGCAAGGGCTGCCAATCCAACCAGGGGAGAAACACCCGCGTAAATTCAAGCCCCTTGGCCCCGTGTACCGTCAAAATTTCCACCGGGGAATCCTGAGCCTGGGGGGCCGGCGGCTGGAAGGCCTCCGGCAGGGAGAAGTCGGCCTGGGCGAAGGTGGTTTCCGGCAGGCCGGATTCAGCCTGGGCCAAAAGCTCCAGATACGCCCGGGCGCAGGCCACTCCCATGGCTCCTTCCCAGGTGACCAGCCCGGACCAGGCCTCCGTTTCATCCAGCCATTGTCCGATAGTTGCCGCCAGGGGCTGTCGCCCCACCTGCGCCAGGGCCGCCAGCAGTTTGTCCAGCAGGTTTGCTAAATTCCCCGGGCAGGCCTCGGTTCCGGCAAAGCTGCGTAGCTTTTCCGGCCATAACTCGCCGGTCGCCTGGGCCACCTGGACCAGGACGCTGAGCGGTTGCGGCGCCCAGGGTCCCCGGAGCAGGGCGGCCCAGGCAAGCTCGTCCTGGGGGCGGACCAGGGCCCGGGCCAGGTTGTGGAGGTGCTGCACCACCCGGCTATCAGCCAGCTTCAGGCCTTCCCGGACCTTGGGCGTCAGGCCGGCCTCTGCCAGGGCCTGGAGGTAGACCGGCAGGTGTGTCCGGGTGAACAGCAGGATGCCGATGGTCTCCTTTTCTGCTAGCTGTGAACAGGCTTCGCTCACCTGCCGGGCCAGCCAGCGGGCCTCGGACTCCCGGGAAGAAAGATTTTCGTCCCCCGCAAAGAGTGCCAGTTTAGGGGATGGTCCCTCCGAAACCCCAGGGCGTGGGTCGGCGGCGTGGAAGCTCAAACCCGGAATTCCGGCCAGGATGTTGGCAAAAACGCCGTTGGCCCAGTCAATCAAGATCCGGGTGGCCCGGAAGTTGGTGGTGAGCAACAGGGATTCCAGGGGGAAGCGCCCCTCCGGACAGGGCAGACCCTGAGAAGATTCAGCGAACAGCCGCGGCTTGGCCTGGCGCCAGCCGTAAATGGACTGCTTGGGGTCGCCCACCACCGTCAGGGTGCGGCCTTCGCCGGCCTGCCAGCCCGCCATGAGGCGGCACAGCAATGCCATCTGGTTCTGGCTAGTGTCCTGGAACTCATCCACCAGCAGGTGCCGCAGCCTCAGGTCCAGCCGCAGCAGGAGATCCCCGGGGTTCTCCAGGTTGAGCAACCGAAGAGTGGCCTGTTCCAGGGCGATGAAGTCCAGGGCCTGCCGCCGGGCGCACAGTCTTTCGTAAGCGCTCAGGGCCTCCCCCAGCAGGATCACCAAATCCTGGAGGGCCTGGGCCTCTTCCCGCTGGACCCCGACCGGTTCCAGATCCCGGCACTGCTTCAGGCCGCGCACCAGCGAGTCGGGCAGTGCCTGGATCAGCCTGGCCCAATGATCCTTATTGAATTCGGTGGGGAAGCCGTTCCTGGCGGTGAGCTGTTTGCGGCGGTCCCCGTTTTGGGTGAGGAGCACTCGGGAGATGGCCTGCCAGGCCGGCAAGTATTGGGGTGCGGGGCCGGGGATGTCGGCAGACAGTATTTCCTCCTGGAAAGTCCCGCCCAATTCCTCCCGGAGGCGGGGCCATTCCCGGCCTAAATCGCCAGCCGCAAAGCCGTCCACCAGACCCTGCAGGACCGGGGCCAATGCCAGCCGGAAGCGTTCCTCCAGGAGCTGGTGATAGGCCTCCGGCTCCCGGCTGTGGCGGGCCAGCTCCAGGAAATCCTCCAGACTGTCCCGGCGGGCCAGGAGCGAGCGCAGTTCCCCGGCCAGCCGCCCCCAATCGTTATTGAGGCGCACCAGGCGCCGCACCAGGGCCTGGCGCACCGGGTCTCGGGCGGGCCGGGCCGCCAGGTCCCGGCGCAGTTCCTCCAGGGCCTCCTCCTTCAGGAGTCGGGCTTCATCATCTTCCAGGAGCCGAAATTCCAGGGAAACCCCGGCCTCCTGGGGAGCCAGCCTCAGTAACTGGGCGCAAAGGCTGTGGAAGGTCATGACCGGCAGGCGCTCGGCGGTCAGCAGTTCCTCGAGGTTCCCCGCCTGGCTGCCAAAATGAGCCAAAACTTTGCGGGCCAGGTCATTCAGGCGCTGTTCCCAGGGCTGCTTCCGGGGGGACTCCGGCCTGGCCCAAAGGAGTTCCATGACCCGGGTGCGCAACTCACCCGCGGCCTTGCGGGTGAAGGTCAAGGCCAGTAGCTCCTCCGGGGCCTCCACCCGGGCCAGCAGGGTGAGGAAGCGGGCCAGCAGCACCGAGGTCTTACCCGAGCCCGCCGGGGCTTCCAAATGGTAGCTCCCCTGGGGGCTCAGGGCCTGTTCCCGGGCAGCTTGATCGGCGGGCAGGGTAATCAGGACTTCATTTTCCATTTTGGGTCCAGGCCAAGTAGTAGGGCACGTCTGCGCACCAATTATTACTGAGTGCAGAAATGGGGTTCCTCATTTATTCCCACGCCTCCAATGCAATTCCTGCTTTATCCCCTCTCCCCCAACGGGGGAGAGGGCTGGGGTGAGGGGGAAGTAATCTCTTTTCTGTCCCTATTAATAAGTTGCAGTCTTTATCGCCGAAATATCTGGCGTGTCAGGCGCACCCCACCTGAAAACAGCCGGTTATGGGGCTTTGGCTCACCCGTAAATTATGAAAAGACCGGTGGGGCGGGCGTCTCGCCCGCCACTCAGTCCGCACAGGCGAGACGCCTGTGCCACCACTTCTTCACAGCTTTTCTAAGCAGCCTTTGGCAAACCATAAACCATGAAAAGTTACGCATAGTTATGGTGCGCAGTGCGCACCCTGCATGAAGACTTTTCGAAGCAGTCGCTCATGAGCCTTCGGCTTACTCCAAAAACATAAAAAGGTAATACCTGCACTTACTCTTGACTTTGAACTTTGAACTTTTCGTAACCGCGGCCTAATCCGTCTCTTCCTCCTCACCCGGTGGGGCTGAGGTACCGGTAAAACCGCACAGCAGGGCATAAGGACAATACTGGCAGGCCCCCAATTTTTTGCCTTCCGGCGCCGGGTTGGGGGCTGGGCAGAAATCCCCGGCCGTCAAGCGCCGCCCCAAATCCTTCAGCCTGGCTACCAACGCTTCGGCCACCCGAGGCCATTCTCCGGAGCGTTTGCCAAAGTCTTCATGCTTCAAATGATCCTTCCGCAGGCTTTTGAGCCCGATGAACCCGGCCCGGAGCTTCTCAGGCTGGCGGGGAGCCCCGGCCAAGCCGGATTCCACTGCCAGCAGGTAGCAGGCCAGCTGCACTTCCTGTAATTCGTCGAACACCTCCGCGGCTTTGGGAACCTTGCCACTCTTATAGTCCCAGACGATGGCCTGACGGCTTTCCGGGTGATAATCAAGGCGGTCCAGGCGGCCCCTCAGACCGAAAGGCCAGCCTTCCTTCTTGAGTCCGGCGAACCGCGCCTCCATGAGCTGCCAGCGCCAGCCCTGCTCATGGCGTTGCTGTTCCAGGGCAAGCCATTCCCCGAGAAGGCTGCGTCCGGCTGCCGCCCCGCCGAGCCAGCGCTCCAGTTCGGCTCGCCAGTGCAAATCCTCCGGGAGATTGCCCAGCACCTGGTGGGCGGTAGCCTCCAAAATCGCCTCGGCCCGGCCGGGGTCCCAGCCATGTTCTTTAAGAAACTGGTTAAATACAGCAGTAAATCGAGCCAGAACCTTATGAAGCCGGTCGCCCCGCTCCCGGGGGTCCAGGCCCGCCTCGATCTCCGGCAGTTCCTTAAGCTCCAGGATGAATTCCAAGAGAAAGCGGCAGGGGCAGCCAAGGGCTGTGGCGGCCTTGCTCAGGGAATACTCAGGAGCCAGGGTAATGGAGAGCGGGCCGTCGCCATAGCCGCCAAAGGCAGTCCCGGCATCAGACAAGGCGGCCCGGATCGCCGGACTCCGGAGCCAGGCCCGGGGCGGCCGGCTTAACACCGCCATTGTTTCCGGCTCCCACGGCCCCAGGTACAGTGGGCTGCCCACCCGCTCTTCGCCGTCGGCTATCTTAGGCCGGCTCAGAATCAGCGCCGGAGCGGCGCCCAGCAGGTTATCGTAAAGCCCCCGGGAAAATTCGTGCTGGCTCCGGTAGGTGCCGCCCAGGACGGCGCGCCTTTCCGCGGCGGTGAGCAGGGGCAGGGAGCGGGGCGGCGGCGGCAAGGCCCCGGAGTTCATCCCCAGGCAAAAGACCCGGGAAAACTCCAGGCCCCGCATCTCCAGGAGGCCCAGGACCTGGATGCCGGCCTCCTGAATTCCGGGGCCCGGCAGCAACACCTGTTTCGCCCCGTGTTCCAGCCAGCCCAGGAACTCCCCGGCCATCATGGGTTCGGAGGCCAGGGAGGCGGCCGCCTCCTGCAGCAGGGAATTAAGGCGGCTCCACTGAGCCGTCTCGAACTCAGCCTCGGGGGTGAATCCCAGCCCTTGCCAGATCTGTTCCAGGCGCCGGCGCCACTCCTTTCCAGCGGCGGGGGCCTTGAGGGTGGCCCAGAGGCGGTCCAGCCGGGACAGCAGCTTAAGTGCCCCCTTACCGGGATCAGTGATGGATGCCTTAAAAGAAAACCAGCCCCGGTCCAGCCGACGCTCCCGGAGGAGACGGTCCCAGGACGCGGTCTGGTCCCGGTAGCGGCGGAGTTCACGGTAAAAGGGCGACAGCAGGAGGGACACCAGGTCTTCCCGGCTTTCCCCGGCGGAGACAAACCGCAAGGGCAGGGTGGCGGCCAGAAAGAGGGGGGTTTCCGCCAGGCGCGGCCCCTGGGAGAAGTTGTAGGCAAAGCCGGCGGAGGTCTGGGCCGGCCCCAGCAACTCGGAGAGCATCCGCGATAACTGGGGGAGATAATGATCCAGGTCCGGGGAGGTCACCGCCAGCCGGTGCAAGGGGAGGCCGTCCTGGGCGGCCAGCTCAGCCAATCGGGCGCCCACCCAGGCCAACTCCTGGCTCCGGTCGGGGAGGAGCACCGCACGTTGCACCGATTGGGGATGGCCCCGCACCTGGTGGTGCGTTACCCGGGTGCGCCGGGCCACGGCGGTCAGGAAGGCGTCCTCCGCCCGGGCCGGATTCTCCAGGCCCACCACCATGATCCTCTCGGGCAGGGTGATCTTTCCTTCCTGCAACCGGGCCAGGAGGAAGGCCGGCAGCTCTGCCGGCGCCAGCCAGCCGCCCTCTGCCAGAAGCTGGCCAAAGATCCGGGTAACCCGGCCCCGCCAGGCAAACAGCGGGGCATCATCCCCCGCTCCAGCCGAGGCCATAGACCTGGCAAGGCGGGCGTCCCCCCCTGCCAGCGCGTGGCGGCCCAGAAGATTGTGGGCCTCATCCAGGGCCTGGGCCCAGGAGAGGTCGGCGGCGGTCCCCTCCAAGCCCGGCGCCGCCTCGATGGCCCGGAGCCACAGGGACAGCCGCCGCAAATCAGGAACCAGCGCCACCTCCGGCCAGAGGGCCTGGAAGAGGTCTTGCAACCAGCCCTGGAAGGTCTTCAGGGGCAAAGGTTCCCAGGCCGCGGCGCCGGACTCAAGCTGGGCCAGGCGTTGCCGCTGCCACAACTGCTGCGCCAGCCGTTGCTGCGGCACCAGCACCAGGGTCCCGGGGCCGGCCTCGGCCAGGAGATAATCTTGTAAGGCTGTGGCAGAGGGGAAGAACGGCATAGGCGAACCGCCAGGCCTCCTAAGTACGCTGAGCAGATCAACGGCCAGCAGCGTAGGGTGCGCACTGCGCACCTTAACCAGTGTGAATTAAGTTGTCTCCGGTAGGGTGACGGAATTTAAGATCTGCCGCAGCTCCTGGCCCTCCAGAACCTCCCTTTCCAGGAGAATCCTGGCCACCTTCTCCAGGGTGGGCCGCTGTGCCTCCAGGACCTCCCTGGCCCGCCGGTGGGCCCGGGCCACCAGGTCCGCCACCTCCTGATCGATCTCCTGGGCCGTGACTTCGCTATAATCTTTGCTGGCGGTCGGCATGACGCCTTCCAGGAACAGAGGCCGCCGCTCCCGCTCGAAGGTGATGGGGCCCAACTTCTCGCTCATGCCGTACTCCCGCACCATGGCGCGGGCAATATCCGTGGACCGGTAGAGATCGTTTTGGGCCCCGGTGGAAATATCCTGAAAGACCAGCTCCTCGGCCACCCGGCCTCCCATCATCACCGCCATGCGGTCTTCCAGCTCGGTCTTGGTCATCAGATACCGGTCCTCGGTGGGCAACTGCATGGTGTAGCCCAGGGCGCCGATGCCTCGGGGGATGATGGAGACCCGGTGCACCTTGTCGGTGGTGGGCAGGGCCTCGGCCACCAGGGCGTGGCCGCTTTCATGGTAGGCGACGATCTCCTTCTCCCGGGGGTTCATGATCCGGTTCCGTTTTTCCAGACCGGCCACCACCCGGTCGATGGCCTCCTCGAAATCATCCATCTCCACGGCCTCTTTATTCTTCCGGGCCGCCAGCAGGGCCGCTTCGTTAACGATGTTGGCCAGGTCCGAGCCCACCATCCCGGGGGTGCGGGCCGCCACGGTATTGAGGTCGACCGTGGAGGAGAGCTTGATCTGTCGGGAATGAATCCGTAAGATCTCTTCCCGGCCCATGAGGGAGGGCCGGTCCACCAGGATGTGCCGGTCGAAGCGTCCCGGGCGGATCAGGGCCGGGTCCAGGATCTCCGGGCGGTTGGTGGCCGCCATGATGATCACCCCCTTGCGGGTGTCGAAGCCGTCCATCTCCGAGAGGAGCTGGTTCAGGGTGTTTTCCCGTTCTTCGGGCCCGCCCATGGGGCTCAGCCCCCGGGCCTTGCCCACTGCGTCCAGTTCATCGATGAAGATGATGCAAGGGGCCTTCTCCTGGGCGGTGGCGAACAGGTCCCGCACCCGGGCCGCCCCCACCCCCACGAACATCTCCACGAAGTCGGAGCCGGTAAGGCTCAGGAAAGGCACCCCGGCCTCTCCGGCTACGGCCCGGGCCAGCAGGGTCTTGCCGGTTCCCGGCGGTCCCACCAGCAGCACCCCTTTGGGGATCTTGCCTCCCAGCATCTGAAACTTGGCGGGATTTTTCAGGAATTCGATGATCTCTTTGAGTTCCTCAATGGCTTCATCCACCCCGGCCACATCCTGGAAGGTGGTCTTGGTTTCGTCCTGGACGTAAACCTTGGCCCGGCTTTTGCCCACCGCCATCAGGCCGCCGGCGCTGGCGCCAACCTTACGAAAGAAATAAATCCAGATGCCTACCAGCAGTAAAACCGGCAGTCCCCAGGAGAGGAGGTTGTTGAGGGTGGTCGAATCCGGGGCGGCAGTATACTTGATCCCTTGCCTTTCCAGAAGCGGCAGCAGGTCCTTATCCTCCATCCGGGCCATGGTGAAGCCGGGTTCCTTTTTGTCGGACAATTGGGCCAACTTTTTGGGCAGGTCCGGCTCTTTCCGCTCCTTGGCCAGTTCCTCGACGCCGGCCGGCAGGAGCTTGCCGGTGATGCTCCCGGTGTAGACGGTCAGGTCGTCGATCCCCTTGGTTTGCAGCAAATGGCGAAATTCGCTGTAGCTGATCTCGGTGGTCGGTTTGACGCCGCTATAAATTTGAAAAACCAGTAAAATCAGAATGACGGCCAGCAAGTACCAGATGAGATAGCGGGCCGGAGCGCGGGCCTGGGGTTCATCGGCCATGATTACCTCGGGAATGCGGATTTGCCAAATTTCCCCACATGCATAATAATATAACGATTGAGCGTTTATTGGCAACACTGCTGGCGGCCGGCGGCGGCGCCGGGGAGGGGAAAATGAGTGTTACTCTAGCAAAGAGGTTTTGGTGGTTGCTGCTGATGGCTGGTTGTCTGGCGGCCACCGGGCAAACCGCGGCAGCAGCCGTTGGCGGTCCTACGATTACGGTGGAGGCCGAGGGCGAGGTCGCCGCGGTTCCGGATCTGGCCATGCTGACCGTGGCAGTAGAGACCCGGGCCCCCCAGGCCGAGGCCGCCGCCCAGGAAAACAGCCGCCGGGCCGAGGCCCTGCTGCAGGCCCTGAAGCAGACTTTGGGCCCCGGCGACCAGGTAAAGACCCTGGGTTACCGCCTCTCGCCGGTTTACGCCCCCAAGGTCAAATCCGGTCCGCTGGAAATCCAGGGCTACCAGGCGGTGCATCGCCTGCAGGTAAAGGTCCAGGGCCCCGCCCGTCTGGGGGCGATCATCGATC
This sequence comes from Desulfobaccales bacterium, assembly GCA_052147455.1. Taxonomy (GTDB): domain Bacteria; phylum Desulfobacterota; class Desulfobaccia; order Desulfobaccales; family 0-14-0-80-60-11; genus JAPLJC01. The sequence continues at coordinate 9,521 of JBKQKO010000030.1, forward strand.
TCGCCCTGAAAAACGGCGCCTCGGGAATTAACGGGCCATTTTGGGAGCATTCCCGCGCCGAGGAGCTGCAGCGGCAGGCCGCGGTGGCGGCCCTGGAGCGAGCCCGGCGCCTGGCCGAGGCCCTGGCCCAGTCGCAAGGCCTCAAAATCAAGGGGGTGGAGACCATCTCCACCGGCATCCATTTCCTGCCTCGGCGGGGTCCGGGCGAGGCCATGCAGCTGGCCTCCGCCGCCGCTGCCCCCGTCACTTCCATCGAGGTGGGGGAAGAAGAGATCAAGGCCAGCGTCCAGGTGGTTTTCCTGGTGGAACCTTAAGGTTGGCTCTGGTGGGCACCTCGAATAAATTTTAAGAATTATGGGCGGCCACCTTCCTCGTCTTCGCCGCGGTCCCTTTACAATCGGCCGTTATCCGGTTATCATTTATTTAATTAACCTTGGGAGGATACCCGTGAACGATTTGAAAGAATCAGTGGAACAAGCCCTGGCCAAGATCCGCCCCATGCTGCAGCGGGACGGCGGGGATATCGAACTCGTTGAAGTGAGCGACGGCATTGTCAAAGTCCGGCTCACCGGCGCCTGCAAAGGTTGCCCCATGTCCCAGATGACCATGAAGCAGGGGGTGGAAAAGCTCCTGATGAAGGAAGTCCCGGGGCTCAAGCAAGTCCAGGCCGTTTAAGGCGCTCCTGCCGGCCAACCCTGGGTTGGCCCGGCGATTGGTCCAGTTTCCCCGAGCAATCTGGTCGATGATCCAGGGAGGCGGCGAGCCCGGGGGAAAGCCCCGGGATGGCCCGGTGAGCCGCCACTGGCGTAATTGTGCTTGACACGGCTCCTGGAGCCGGGATAATAGCGGCACGTGGGGATGTAGCTCAGCTGGAAGAGCGCCTGCTTCGCATGCAGGAGGGCAGGGGTTCAAATCCCCTCATCTCCACCAATAATTTCAGTTAGTTGCGGCTTATGGTTTCCATAGGCCGTTTTTTTTTGTGTGAGACTCTGTGTGAGACTCTTTCTCCAGACTCGCCATTACATCCCGCAGTTGCGGATCAATCACCGGTAAGTACCTTTCCGTGGTGGCCTTGCTCTGGTGCCTGAGCAGACGGCTTACCTGGGTTATAGAAAATTTCTGTCTATCAGCCAGGGACCTGGGCACGTAATACCGGATCGCCTGAAACCCGAAATGTCTGAATTAATATCTTCATGCATTTAAAATTTTCTTGACAGAAAAATGAGCTTTGTTATCCTGCATGGCAGGTGGCAAACCGGCTGGCCGGTTTTTAATTTGGCTGGTTTAGATTTTAAAAGTGTGTCCAGGTGGGGGCTTCAATGAAAAAGAATGAGAATAAGTTTAATGAGAAAGAATTGAATAAAATGTGTGCTATTGGCAGGGCTGCCTCAAAGTTATTTGCTAAAAAGGGGTACATCGAAACAAGTCTGAAGGATATTTCCACTGCAGCTAAATTAAGCAAAGGTGGTATCTACCATTATTTCTCCAATAAACATGAAATCCTTTATTTTACTTTTGATAATTATATGGACCTCCTCTTGGGAAGATTAGTGGAAGAACTGCAAGAGATTCCCGATAATTCTGCGAAGATCCAGTTTATCATGTCCCGGCATTTGAAGCTTTATAATAGAAAAGTCCCCGAGGCTAAAGCGTTACTCTTTTATGCGCATAATTTACCTTTAAAATATTTCAGAGCCATTGCCGAAAAACAAAAGAAATATGCCCAAATATTAATTGATGTCCTTGCGGAATATTTTGATAACCACGCGGGGATGGATAAATTAAAAGCCATAAGCTACAATTTGTTTGGGATGTACAATTCAATTATTTATTGGTACGACCCTAAAGGACCCATCGGGCCCGATGAACTATCTAATATTTGCTGCGAAATTTTCATGAATGGCATAAGTGGCTATAGAAATAATATTAAAACCCTTTAGCCGGAGATATTTGTTGCCGGCATCCGCTATTGATGGGAGAAGAATGTACCGGGACAGCGTAAGGAAACTCGATCTTTTGGCCCGGTAGGCTGCCGAGAAAAACGCGCCTATTACTCTATTTTCTGTTTTTCTTAGGGATTTTTATTTTCCGAATAACTTCCCTTTACCGGAGATGCAATCATGGAGAACAAAGAAAATCTCTTAGAAATTCTCTACTTGATGTTAAAAGTCAGGCGGGTGGAGGAACGCCTTGTCGATATATTTAGCCAGGGAAAAATACCAGGGTTCATCCATGTAGGCATTGGGCAGGAGGGGGTGGCCGCGGGCGTCTGTTCGTGCTTGAGAGCGGATGACTCCATTTTGACTACCCACAGGGGTCATGGGCAGGCGTTGGCCAAGGGAATTGATTTAAAGCGTTTCATGGCAGAGATCTACGGGCGAAAAGACGGCAGCTGTAAAGGAAAGGGCGGCTCCATGCATATTGCTTCTAAGGAAGCTGGGGTTATTGGCTCGAATGGGATCGTCGGGGGAGGGCTACCGATTTCTTTGGGTACCGCCTTTGCTTCCATTTACAGGGGAGAGGATAAAGTTACAGTCTGTTTTTTTGGGGAGGGCGCTTCGAATCAAGGAAATTTTCACGAATCCCTAAACCTGGCCGCCTTATGGAATCTTCCGGTGATCTTTTGTTGTGAGAACAATGGCTGGGCCCAATTTACCCCGCAAAAGGTCTACCTGAAGTTGGAAAATATTAGTAAGAGGGCGGAATCGTATGGAATGGGCGGAGTTACGGTGGACGGAGATGATGTGCTGAAGGTCCGGCAAGAGGCCGAAAAAGCCATCGCCAGGGCCCGGAAAGGAGGAGGTCCAACGCTCCTGGAATGCAAGACCCACCGCTGGCTGGGCCATTACGTTGGTGATGCACAGAAATACCGAGATTCAACCGAAGTTCAAGAGGCAAGAGAGTTCGACCCCATCATTAAGTTTAAGAAGTTTTTGCTTGAATCGAAGCTTATTGGGCCCGAATACTTCGACACGGTAGAGACGAAGATTAAAGCAGAGATTGAAGAAGCTATTGCCTTTGCGGAGAGTAGCCCTATTGCGGCAGCTGAGGAACTCTTCAACGACGTCTATGTCGGATAGTCAAGCGGGAGAAGCACAGCATGAGAGAAATACGGTATATCAGAGCCATCACAGAAGCTTTGCATGAGGAGATGGCCAGAGATGAGGACATTTTCATCATTGGTGAGGATGTGGGTGGTCCTGGTGGAGCATTCAGCGCCACCAAAGGGCTTCTAGAAAAATATGGCGAAAGGCGGGTCAAGGATACGCCAATCAGCGAATCAGCCATTGTAGGGCTTGCTATCGGCGCGGCGATCCAGGGTCTTAGGCCCGTAGCGGAGATCATGTTTGCAGATTTCTTAACGGTTTGCATGGATCAGATTGTCAACCAAATGGCCAAGGCGAGGTATATGTTTGGGGGCCTGTATAAACTGCCGGTGGTCATCCGCACTCCATGTGGAGGAGGCCTGAATGCCGGTCCTCAGCATTCCCAATGTTTGGAATCTTGGTTTGCCCACGTCCCTGGATTGAAAGTCGTTATGCCCGCGACGCCCTACGATGTTAAAGGTCTGCTTAAGTCCTCAATTCGAGATGACAATCCCGTGCTCTTCCTCGAGAATAAGGCACTTTACGCCTTGATGGGAGAGATACCCGAGGAAGAGTATCTTGTTCCTCTGGGAAAAGCGGATGTGAAGAGGCCAGGCAAAGATGTAACCGTCGTGGCGACGTCCAGAATGGTGCATCAGGCGTTGGCTGGAGCAAAGGTGCTGGCAAACGAAGGAATAGACGTGGAGGTGATCGATTTAAGGACAATTAACCCCTTGGATAAAGAAACAATCTTTAATTCAGTGGAAAAGACCTCGAAACTGGTGGTCGCGCATGAGGCGGTGAAGGCATTTGGCATTGGCGCCGAAATCGCCGCCATGGTTTGTGAGGAAATGATCGATCATTTGGATGCGCCGGTTCTAAGAGTGGGCGCCCCCTTTGTTCCGGTTCCATTTAATTTGGAAAATTTATACCTGCCGAATTCTGCGGATGTGATTAAGGCTGTGAAAAGAGTGATGGAATATTGAAGTGAAATGAAAAGGTCAAGATGGTTGGCGAAGTCCCCTGAGGGAAAGCATGAAAATATTTCATTTTTGGACCGCAATGGCCAAGGCTGCAGCATAATCGTGGATAATTAACAGAATTTCGAAAGAACTTGTTTATCAGGGGGTGGACTTATGCAAGAGTCATCTGAAGTAAAAGCTGCTGTTGTGTCTGAATTCGATGCTACGCAAATGCGGTTTCGTTGGGTGGCGTTAATATTTTGCTTTTTTGGTTTCATGGTCGCGTTTATGCAACGGCTTTGCCTAGGACCGCTGGCGCCGTTCATACAAGCAGACTTTGGATTGACGAAGGGTCAGATTGGCCTTCTGGCATCGGCGGCACTGGTGGGCTATGCCTTGGTTTTGGTCCCGGCGGGGTGGATCTGTGACAAATGGGGGGTTCGCTGGACATTATCTTTCGGTCAAATATTTGCAGGATTATGTGTAATTACGATGATATTTGCGCACAGTGTTACCACAGTGGCGGCAGTGATGTTCGGAGCGGGACTTGGCCTTGGTCTCCTCTCGCCATCAACGACTAAAGGGGTGGTAGAGTGGTTTTCCCTAAAGGAGCGTGCCTTTGCTATGGGGATAAAACAGACCGCGGTCAATGCCGGGGGTTTTGTCAGTGCCGCCACCCTGCCGGCTATTGCCCTTGCTTTCGGGTGGCGAATAGGCTTTGTGACCTTGGGAATCGTAGCCATCATATCGGGAGTCCTGGCCGCTTGCTTCTTCAAAAACGCTCCCAAAACCGCCCCAGGAATTGCGGCACAAGAAGTTAAAAAAGAATCATGGCTTAACCTTTTTAAGACTCGGGATATGTGGTGCATTATCATTGGAGCTTGCGCTCTATATACAGTGGAATTTTCAGTTATGACCTATTTTGTCCTTTACCTGAAGGGCCATTTAATGATTCCAGTAATTACCGCCGGGTTTCTGCTGGGTTTCATCGATATCGGCGGGTTCTTTGGGAAACCCATTGCCGGATATATCAGCGATCATTATCTGGGAGGGAGGAGGAAACCTACATTTATTCTACTAGGTATCATTATTATAGTCTTCACTGCGGTTTTTGCCCTATTGCCGGCCAGTACTCCTAAATGGGTGTTTATCCCATGTACGTTCTTATTTGGATTTGCCGCTGTTGGTGGGGCTATGAGCATTTATTCAGTTATGATTTCAGAGTTTTCCGGAAAGGATAACGCCGCCAAGGGCTATGCAGCAGGGATGGTTTTTTTGATAATATCCCAAATTGTCGGGGTGCCGATCTTCGGATACCTTTCCGATATCACTCACTCCTGGACTTGGTCATGGATCTACCTGATTGCCTTAGCTATTATTGGAACTTCGGTCACCTTCTTTGTGCGTGAGGAAAGAAGAAGGCTTTCAACGTGATTTCCTCCTCAATTTTTGATTCTTTTTTTCACCAGTTAAGGGTTAAATAACAGGAAGATATATTAAATGACGAAATCTTTATTCTCCCCCATAAAGGTTGGCAATGTCCTATTGAAAAATAGGATAGTAATGCCGGCAATGCATCTCAATTATACGCCTGATGGAAGCGTCACTGATAGACTAATTACATTTTATGAAGAAAGGGCTAAAGGAGGGGGGGCTCTTATAATTGTCGGAGGATGCATTATCGACGATTTAAGTGGCGAAAAAAGTATGATTGATATCAGTGATGATAAATTCATTCCAGGCTTAAAAAGGCTTACCGACAAAGTTCATGAACATGGGGCCTGCATCGCAGCCCAGCTGTATCACGCGGGCAGGTATGCGAATTCCGACGGGCATTTATTTTCCATAGGTCATCAACCGCTGGCTCCTTCTGCGATTCCCTCCCGATTTGCCCGCGAAAACCCCAAAGAAATGACCAAGGACGATGTACGAGAAGTTATAAATCATTACCGGCAAGCCGCGGAAAGGGCCCAAAAAGCTGGATTTGATGCGGTTGAGATTATCGGATCAGCCGGATATCTGATTGCTCAATTTCTTTCACCAGTAACAAATATCCGGAATGACGAATATGGTGGAAATCCGGAAAAAAGGATGAGATTTGGTTTAGAAGTGGTGCAGGCTGTTCGGGTAGCAGTTGGAAAATATTTTCCTATATTAATACGGCTTTCCGGAAATGACTTTATTCCAGGGGGAAACACGAATAAGGAGACCAGGCTTTTTGCAATTGAATTGGAAAAATGTGGAGTGGATGCATTTAATATAACTGGGGGATGGCATGAGACCAAGGTGCCTCAAATAAATATGGAGGTGCCCAGGGGTGCTTTTGCGTATCTTGCCCGAGGAGTCAAGAGGGTCGTTTCGAAACCGGTTATTGTATGTAATAGATTATGTGATCCCGTTATAGCTGACGAACTGATAAGTCAAGGAAGCGCTGATATGGTGGGTATTGCCAGAGGACTTCTGGCGGATCCCGAAATGCCCAAAAAGATATTAGAGGGTAGATCCGAAGAAATCACCCCATGTATAGGATGTAACCAGGGATGCTTTGATCATGTATTCGATTTACAGCCCATTGAGTGCCTGGTTAATCCGAGGGCAGGGCATGAATTGGATTTTCCCGAGACCGCAAAAGCTGCCATAAAAAAGCAGGTTATGGTTATCGGTGGAGGTCCGGGAGGCCTGTCGGCCGCCAGGACCGCGGCCATGGCTGGTCACAACGTAGTTCTATATGAAGCCGCCGATCAGCTGGGGGGGCAGCTTCACTTAGCAGGGGCTCTTGAAGGGCGACAAGAATTCCTAACTTATGTAGAAGTTTTGATTAACCAAGCAAAGAGAGCCGGGGTCCTGATCCATACCGGGACGCGGGTGGATGAGAAGCTGGTTGAAAGAAATAAGCCTGATGTAGTAGTGATTGCCACCGGCGGTGAGCCGATAAAACCTGGTATACCCGGGGTGAATAATGATCACGTGGTCCAGGCCTGGGATGTGTTGGCTGGAAAAGTCGATCTGGGTAAAGAAGTTGTAGTAATAGGTGGTGGCGCGGTAGGGGTGGAAGTTGCCACTTTTATTGCTAAGAAAGGCACGATCGATGCCCAAACCCTGCAATTTCTCTTTCTTAATAAAGCTGAAGATGTGGATACACTTATGGAACTATCAACTTCAGGAATAAAGAAAGTAATATTGGTTGAAATGCTTGATAAACTGGCAAGGGACACGGGACGTTCAAGCCGCTGGGTCGCCCTGCAAATGCTGTATAGATATGGGGTGCAGACAATGACTAAAACGTTAGTAAAAGAAATAACTTCAGAAGGAGTAATAGTGGAACAAGATGGGGAAAATAAATTTGTCCGGTGTGATACCGTGGTGCTGGCACTAGGTACACGTTCTGTCAATCCTCTGGAGGAGAAGCTCAAAGGTCTAGTTGACCAGGTTGTGGTGATTGGGGATGCCAAACAGCCCCGCAAGGCATACGAGGCTGTAAGGGAAGGCTTTTGGGAAGCAAGAAACATATGACCGGCGGGCAAACCAGCATGTACAACCCTGAATTCGGGAATAAACATATTTATCAGGAGGTCATTTATTGTGGGAAACTTTCAGTTTCTAAAAATTGACAAAGAAGAGGAGTATATTGCAGTTATTACCCTGAATCGACCAGAGAAGCTTAATGCCTTTAACGATGATTTACTCAGGGAACTGGGCGCGGCATTGGACGAGATGCGTGATGCTGCGGCAATCAGAGTCGCGGTCATAACTGGGGCTGGCAATGCCTTTTGTAGTGGAGCGGACTTGGTTGAATATGAGCCCACTCTGCTTGAAGTTGCTTCTGCCGGAGCCCATGCTGTGCCAAAGAAGATTTTTCAAGCCCAAGCACCTATCAGGGCTATTAGAAATATTGGCAAGCCGGTTATTGCCATGGTCAATGGATTTAGTATCGGCGCGGGTATGGATTTGGCAGTGGCTTGCGATATTCGCACTGGAAGCGAGAAAACGCAGTTTATGGCAGGATTCACCAGAATGGGCCTGATACACGGTATGGGGCAATTATGGAATTTACCAAGAATAGTTGGTTACGGCAAAGCAGCTGAATTAATCTTTACGTGTGACTTTGTTAATGCTGAAGAGGCTTACAGGATTGGACTGCTGAATCAGCTCTGGAGTTCATCGGAACTAAAAAGTAAGACGATGGATCTTGCACGCCGGATTGCCAACAACGCCCCGATTGCCGTAAGTCTTAACCGGCTTCTGATGCTCAGAGGACTTTCGACAGATTTTGATACTTCCCTGGAAGCAGTCAGGTTAGCTCAGTGCATACCGGCATTATCCAAGGACCATCCCGAGGCATGGAAGTCGCTAATGGAAAAGAGAAAAAGTAATTTCCAAGGGGAATAGAAGTGACTTATTTTGACAAGGAATACAAGGGAGGATTTCCGGTAATTGGAAATTCTCCCTGAATATAGGTGTCCAAAAAAAAGGGGACAGCAGACAAGCATTGATAAAACAGTCACTTATAATTTATAAAATGAAATGTTGATGAAGACCAGGGGATGTGGAGGCACAAGATGGTAGGAATAACTTCATATGGAGCCTATATCCCTTATTATTATATGAGCAGGGACGAACTTGCAAAGATGTGGGGCAAGGGCCATAGGCGTGGGGAAAAAGCAGTTGCATATTATGATGAAGACAGTGTGACTATGAGCGTGGCAGCATGTAAAGATTGCCTGTCCGGGATTAATCGACGAGATATAGATCGCTTATACTTCTCCTCCACAACAGCACCATACCTCGAGAAACAGTCCGCAGCAATTGTGGCTGCGACTCTGGATCTTCGGCAGGATATATTTACCACGGATTTTTCAGGGTCTCTGAGATCAGGGACAGACGCTATGAAAGTTGCTATGGATGCAGTGGCAAGTGGTTCGGCTAAAAACGTTCTGCTTTGTGCATCTGATGTTCGGTTGGGACTTCCCCAGGGAGATAGGGAAACGACGATTGGTGACGGGGCTGGGAGCCTTCTTATCGGCGGTCACAAAATTATTGCTAATATTTTATGCAATTATAGCATTTCTAATGAAATAATCGACACCTGGAGATCAGACAGGGATCATTTTGTCCACTCCTGGGAAGGACGCTTTGTCCGTGACGAGGCTTATGGGAGGACGGTTATTGAGACTGTGACCCTTGCTCTAAAAAATAATAATTTTACAATCGATGATTTCTCCAAGGTAATTTTTAGTGGAGCCAGCCTTGAATATGTAAACTATGTGGCTAAACGATTGGGTCTTGATCTAAAAACTCAGGTCGAGAATCGTCTCTTTGGTTTAGTAGGTGATACGGGTACGGCTTTGCCCATCATGCTTCTCGTATCTGTTCTTGAAGAAGCAAAACCAAAGGATAAGATATTAATGGTTAATTACGGGGATGGGTGTAATGTTTTTGTTTTCGAAGTAACTGAAGAAATAAATAATTGCAGAAATAGACAAGGAATAAGGGGCCATCTGCAATCTAGAAGATCAATTCATTATCACGAGTATCTCCGCTGGAGAGAGATATTGCCTACTGAGCCGCCTGCCCGGCCACCTGAAGACCAATCGAGACCATCGGCCGTGGCCCTTTGGAGAGATCGCAAAGGCGGGTTAGCTCTTTATGGGGTTAGGTGCAAGAAATGTGGAACTCCTCAATACCCAGCCCAAAGGATATGTTACAAATGTAGAAGCAAAGATGAATTTGAAGACTACGCCTTTTCTGATAAAAAGGCTAAACTCACCAGCTTTAGCCATGATTTGGTATCGTATAGTGTCGATCCTCCGATCACTGTATGTGCGGTGGACTTTGAAGGAGGAGGCAGAATTATGTGTGACATGACCGACAGAGATCCAAAAGGGGTAGAGGTGGGAATGCAGGTGGAAATGACTTTTAGGAAGCTCTTCTACAGGGCTGATTTTTATAACTATTGGTGGAAGTGCAAGCCAATAAGAAAATCCCCAAAATAGAGGGAGAAGAATGGGAAGCATTAAAGATAAGGTTGCCGTTGTCGGGATGGGTTGCACCGCTTTTAAAGAAGCCTGGACCAAGGATCCCTTTGATCTGATGGTTGATGCAACTTATGAAGCGTATGCTGACGCAGGAGTGGGCCCTGAAGATATTGAGGCCGTTTTTGTGGGAAACCAATTAACGTTTCAGACGTCCGCCGCCGCCGCATCGGCTTTGAAGTTACATAATATTCCCGTCACGAGGGTTGAGAATGCGTGTGCAACAGGGACAGAGGCGGTGAGGATGGCTGCCTATTCTATTGCTGCGGGAATTTATGATGTGGTGTTGGCATTGGGTATAGAGAAACTCAAGGATACTGGTTTTAGTGGACTTCCGCAAGATTACAATCAACCTGGGCAAATCAATAAGACTTGGAGACAGCAATCGGCGGTGACGGTGGCCAATTTTGCAATGATGGCCACCAGTTATTTTGCCGCATATGGGCTTAATCCTGATGAGGGAAAGAGAATCTTGGCCCAGATTGCCGTCAAGAACCATAAACATGGCAGCTTAACACCCAAAGCGATGTTTCATAATGAAATTACTTTGGGTCAGGCGCTCAGCGCTCCTATTATCGCCTGGCCTCTCGGTTTGTACGATTGTTGCGGTGTAAGTGACGGAGCTGCGGCTGCGATTTTGTGCAGGGCCGACTTGGCGAAAAGTTTCAGGCCTGACCCCATCTATCTTAAATCACTTCAAATTTGTGCAAGCGGCTATCAGGGCCTATTAGACCCCGAATATGATTTTACGCAGATAAAGGCAACGATCTGGGCAGGCCAGAAAGCTTATGCAGAGGCGGGAATAAAAAATCCTCGCCAGGAGATTAGTGTAGCGAATGTGCATGACTGTTTTACAATAACAGAATTAACGATCTATGAGGACTTGGGATTAAGTCCAAAAGGTAAAGCTAAAGAGGATGTTGAGTCTGGGGTCTTCACCATAACTGGCGATCTGCCAATCAATACCGATGGCGGATTAAAATGCTTTGGTCATCCCATTGGGGCCAGTGGCATAAGAATGATTTATGAAATATACCAGCAACTTCGGCAAAAAGCCGGGAGGAGGCAGATAAAAAATCCGACTTTGGGATTAACACATAATTACGGAGGACATCCCCCGTGGGGTGTTGCCGCGGTTACTATTTTCGGCAACTCTTAGGTTGTAAATAATTTTAGAACTTTGTTTCAGAGGAGATTGGTTTGATATCGATCTCATAGTCCGGGTATCAATAGATTGGCAAAGTTATATGATAAATAGGAGTAGAAAGTAACATGGTCATAGGAGATATACTGGTCAACAATGCGCGATTGTATCCCAATAAGATTGGTATTATCGACGGTAAAACAAGGATTAGGTACACCTGGAGCCAAATAAATAAGAGAGTAAATTGCATTTCCAACGGCTTGATTGAACTTGGGGTTCAAAAAGGTGACCGAATTGGACTCATTTCTGAAAACTCACTTGAATGCGGCGAATTTCAGTTTGCGGTAGCAAAAACGGCCGCCATAGGATGCGGCTTAAATTACCGGTTACAGCCGAAGATGATTGAGGAACTCATAGCGGATGCTGGCCTGAAGGTTCTTTTTGTGCAAAGTCAATATGCCGCATTGATTAACTCGATAAGATCTAACTTGAAAACGGTGGAATACTTTGTTGGTATAGGCGATGGGCATGGATATGACCTCGATTACGAGTCTTTTATCAAAAAGTATTCTGATAAAGAAATTGCAGTGGAAATGAAGGACGATGATCCTGTCATGATCGCTTACTCCTCAGGCACCACCGGCGTTCCCAAGGGAGTAATTATGACCCACCGGAATAGAATAAACTTTTGCCTGGAAAGCTGTCTTTTGAGTGAGAGATATAATGTAGACGACATAGTGTCCGTTTCCGCTCCTTGGTGTGCCGGGGCTGCCGGGCAGGTTCAATTTCTTGCTCCGGCATTAGTTGGCGCAACGATTGTTATACATTTACTTGGTCCGTCATGGGCCGAAGTTGTGGAACGAGAGAGAATAACAGTGGCAATGATGACCAAATCGAGATTTATGCCTATTTGGGATCACATTGAAACGACTGGCAAAAAATATGATTTGAGCAGTTTGGAAAAGGTTACTCTGGGAGCGGAGGCAATAACTGCCGGGGATATAAAAAAGATAATGGATTTTTGTGGGGTTTCCATTTCTGCCAAAGCGTATGGGATATCGGAAACGAGTGCATGTGTGACCCGTCTTCTGCCTAACGAACTAAGTGCCGGATTTCAACCCGAGGCGACCGAGAAACAGAAAAAAAGACTGGAATCGGTGGGCAAACCTCTTTTGGGCACCAAAGTCAGAACTGTCGATGATCATGGCCAGGACGTTCCTGCCGGGAGTATAGGGGAAGTCATTATTAAAGGAGATTGTGTTTCTCCAGGTTATTGGAATAAGCCTCAATTGACCCGAGAGAGATTCAAAGATGGATGGTATTATACTAATGATATGGGTACATTTGACGAAGATGGTTACCTTTATCTTAAAGGGAGAAAAGATTATATTATAAAAACCGGGGGATTTTTAGTGTCGCCGACTCAGGTTGAGAATGCGATTCTTAAACATTCGGCCATCAAGGAAGCAACGGTTATCGGTGTGCCCGATCCCAGGTGGGATGAGGCTATCAAGGCCATTGTTTCTATAAAAAAAGGATGCAGTGTGACTGAAGAAGAACTTAAAAGCCATTGTCGGGAATTCCTTGCCGGATTTCAGATTCCCAAGTACTTTGTATTTGTTCAGAAACTGCCTCGTGATTCAGCTGGCAGGGTACGGTTAGCG
>JBKQKO010000031.1:0-43003 GCA_052147455.1 Desulfobaccales bacterium
CTGGCGCCGGAGCCCAGGGGCTGGGAAAGCTGCTGTGGGGTGACCTTGCCGTGGGGCAGGATCACTGCGGAGGCGATCTTGTCGCCCAGGTAGGCCCCTTAAAGCGCCGCGGCCGCGGAGGTGTCCCCGGTGCTGGCGCAGATAGACAGGATCTTCCCCAGATTCTGGGAGCTCACCAGGAAATTGAGATAGCTCAAGGCCGCGGCCATGCCCCGGTCCTTGAAAGAGGCGCTGGGGTTCTGGCCCTCGTTTTTATAATAAAAGGCCCCGCCGACTTCTTCCCGCAGCGCCTCATTGGCCGCCACCTGAGGGGTGTGGCCTTCCCCCAGGTAGATGACGTCCTCCAGGGGAATGACCGGGGCAATCAGTTCGTAAAAGAGAAAGACCCCTTTCAGGGCCGGCAGGTTGAGCATCTTGCGGTAATCGAACAAGCGGCGCCAAAAAGCCCCGGAGTGCTGCTGGAGGCGGCCGGCGGCCTTATCCTCCAGGAGGAAGAGGCCCCGGCACTTCGGGCAGGTATAGAGGAGCCGGCTGATGTCGTACTCCGCCCCGCATCCGAGACAGCGATACACCAGATCGCCTTCCGGCTTGGGTATGAGAAAGGGCCGGATATCGTCGGGAAATTGTTCGGGTCTCAAGGGGCCCTCCGGGTGATAATTTCCTTTTCAGATTGTGGTCAGTTATAGGGCGGCCTGTGGCCGCCGTTTGATTGGCGGGCACGGAGGCCCGCCCCACCGATATTTACCAACCAGATTCACAGGCGGGACGCCTGTGCTACCAATTATGTCGTCAGATGATACTTCTTCAGCTTGTATTGCAGCAGGCTCTTGGTGATGCCCAGCATCTCGGCGGCCCGCACCTGCACCTGACCGCTTTTTTCCAGGGCCCGGCGGATCATCTGTTCCTCAATGGCGTCCAGGGCCTCCGGCAGGGGGGTGTGCAGGGGGACGAAGTGGTCGATGTCCAGTTTGGCCTCGGCGGTGGGGGCGGGAGCCATTTCCCCGGGCAGGTCCTCGGGGGTGATCAGGTTATTGGCGCACAGGATCACGGCCCGCTCCATGACGTTTTCCAGCTCCCGGACGTTGCCGGGCCAGGGGTACTGCACCAGCAACTTCAGGGCCTCCGGGGTGAGGCGGATCTTGGCCCGGACGTTTTCCTGGACGTATTTCTTGATGAAGTGGGCCGCCAGCAGGGGGATGTCCTCCGGGCGCTGGCGCAGGGGGGAGATATGGAGATGGACCACGTTGAGGCGGTAGAACAGGTCTTCCCGGAAGCGGCCGGCCTCCACCTCTTCCTTCAGATCCCGATTGGAGGCGGCCACCACCCGCACGTCCACCTTGATGGAGCGGTTGCCCCCGACCCGTTCGAACTCCATCTCCTGGAGGACCCGCAGCAGTTTTACCTGGAGGGCCTGGGACATCTCCGCCACTTCATCCAGGAACAGGGTGCCGCCGTCGGCCAGCTCGAAGCGCCCCTTGCGCATGGCCACCGCGTGGGTAAAGGCGCCCCGCTCGTGGCCGAATAGCTCGCTTTCCAGCAGGGTTTCGGTAAGCGCCGCGCAGTTAACCGAGATGAAGGGCCGTTGCGCCCGGTTGCTGGACTGGTGGGTGGCCCGGGCGATCAGCTCTTTGCCGGTGCCGCTCTCGCCGGTGATCAGGACGGTGGCCTTGGAGGTGGCCACCCTTTTGACCAGGGCCAGGATCTCCGCCATCACCCGGGATTCCCCCACTATATTGGGAAAGCCGTATTTCTTGTCCAATTCCTGGGTTAGCAGCCGGTTGGTGAGGAGGAGGTGGCGGTACTCCAGGGCCTTGGCGATGGTCACCAGGATCCCCTCATTTTTAAAGGGCTTCAGGATGTAGTCGAAGGCCCCTTTCTTCATGGCGGTGACGGCCAGTTCCACAGTGCCGAAGGCCGTCATGATGACCACCGGCAGGTCCGGATAGAGGCGGTGCAGCTCATCCATGAGCTCGATGCCGCTCATCCTGGGCATTTTCATGTCGGTGAGCACCAGGTCCAGGTCGGCGGTGCCGGCGACCTTCAGGGCCTCCGGGGCGCTGGGCGCGGTAAGGACCTCGTAGCCCACCCCTCCCAGCAGGGCTTCCATGACCGTCAGATAATTGACTTCATCGTCAACGACTAAGATGGTATCCATAAAAAGAGTTTCGCGTTTGGAGTTTTTGGTAGGGCGGCTGTCTCCGCCCCCCCGGCCCACAGGGAGGCAGGCCCGGCAGCCCCCTTACCTGCTGAAAGCTGATATTTGCTAGCTACTCATCAGGCCACCTTTTCCAGGGATAACTTCGGCAGGGTGATGGTTACCACCGTGCCCTGGCCCAAGGTGCTGTCGATCTTTATGGTACCCTGATGGGTCGTCTCGATAATGCTCTTGACGATGGGCAGTCCCAGGCCGCTACCTCTTTCCTTGGTGGTGAAGAAAGGGTTGAGGACCTTTTTCAGGCTCTCCGGCTGGATGCCTTCGCCGGTGTCCGCAAAGCGGACCTGGCCGCCGTGGCCCTGGGGGCCCGGTTGGGTGGACACGGTGAGCCGGCCGCCCCCGGGCATGGCCTGGATGGCGTTGAGCAGCAGGTTCAGGAAGGCCTGGTACAACAGGTCCGGGTCCGCGGCCAGTGTCCCGCCCCGGAGATGGTATTCCCGGTTGACCTCGATCCCCAGGCGCCGGATTTCCGGCTCCAGGAACTCCAGACCCCGGTCCAGCACCGCCTCCAGGTCGCAGGGGCGCAAATGGGGAACCCGAGGCCGGGCGAAATCCAGGAATTCCGTGACCTTTTCATTGAGGCGGTTGGCTTCCTCCACGATGATCCAGGCCAGGCGGTTTTGCGGCTCATAGCGGGCCAGGCGCTCTTGCAGCAGTTCGGCGGTGGAGCTGACGATCCCCAAGGGGTTGCGGATTTCATGGGCCACCCCCGCGGTCATCTCCCCCAGGGCCGCCAGACGCTCCGATTGGTGCAACTGAGCCTCCAGGGACCGTTGCTCCTCCTGGCGCCGGGCCAGAATCCGGCCAGCGTGCTTGACGATCTGGCGCAGGATCAGGAACAGTAAGCCCATAATCACCACCAGGGTGACCAGGATGAGGAGGCGGAATTTATTGATTTCCGCCAGATCGCCGGAGATGTTCTGGGTGATCTCAAAGACCCCGATAACTGGCCCCGAGGGGGTGGTTAACTCTTTCTCCAGACGGAAGGGGATGAAGGCATTGAGGTGCTTCGACTGAGTGCTGCGGGGCCAGAGGACGCTAAGGGGACCGTAGCCGGGCACCTCAAAATAGTTTTCCCCGGCCAGGGCCCTCTTAACCCCGGGAAGGTCATCGCTCTTTTTCCCCAGGGGCAGGTTGGCGGTGCTGTAGGAAAAGACTCCCTCCTGATCGTACTGGTTCAATTGGTCCACGTGAAACCCATGGATGGTGGTGCGCACCACCTCATCCAGACGGTGGGATTGCTCCGGGTCGGATAAGGTAATCCGGCCGCCCTTTTCAAAGGCAGTAGGCAGCACGAACTGCTGAAAGATCTGGTGATTCAGGTTGGCCGCCAGCAACTCCAGGTAGGCTTCGTTTTTCTTCATGATCATCTGCTGGGCCCTAAGAGTCAGCAAGACGACGAGAATGCCGGTGACGATCGTGATGACGATAAAACCCGGCAAAGAAAAGAATTTTACCAGGCCGAAGGGGTTCAGGTCCTGGTCCGATCGCCACCAAATAGTTCGCAGATTCAGGCGTTTCATGCGCTCAGACAACCTTGGGCCGGTTTCACCCAGCCGCGGGTAGGCCGGGAATGTTGCCTTATCTTAAAATGTTAGCCGATCAGGCCGCGAGATTCAAGATTATCCTGAACGAAGCGCTGAGGCCTTGAAAAGAATTCGATTATTTGCTTCGCTCATCATGACAATTCTGCTATCTTGGCCATAATCAGGCAGCATGTCCGGCCACGGTACCAATTATTATACCAGAAAGGCCCGGGGCGTGACCTCCCTTTACAACCTGTAAAAAATATTGACATATAGGTTCCCGAATTATTCCCGCAGGCCTGGCGGATTAGATAAATTGATTAAATAATAACAATAGGTTAACCAGGCGGCTCTCCTTGGAACGGCCATTGCTTAGCATGTATGCCGAGGGGTGCCCCCAATCTCGGAAACCGGCGGATCGGGCAACCTCAGAGAAAATCTCGGCCCTTGAGAGACGGTAATTGTAATGGCGCGGGAATACTATAAAAAATTATGGTGGCAAATTATTCTGACCATCCTGGCCTTTTCGGTAATCCCGCTGCTCGTCCTGGGAGCCGTCATCTATTACCAGTTTAGCCAATCCTATTACACCAAGATCATGGAAGATATGAAGACCCTGGCGGAAAACCGTTCCAGTTCCATCGATCTCTTTTTGGACGAGCGCATCTCCCAGCTCACCAATCTGGCCCATACCATCCCCCTGGAAAAACTGCGGGATGAAGCCTTCCTGGAAAAGGTTTTCAACATCATCCAGGCCCGTTCTAAGTCTTTTTTGGATCTGGGGGTTATCGACCAGGAAGGCCGGCACCTGGCCTACGTGGGGCCGTATTACGCCCTCACGAAATCGGCAAATTATAAGGACGAAGACTGGTTCCAGGCGGTGATGTCCACCGGCGTCTATGTGAGCGACGTGTTCCTGGGATTTCGCAAGAGTCCGCATTTTATTATTGCGGTGATCGTGCGGGAAGGGAACCGGAGCTGGATCCTGCGGGCCACCATCGATTCCGACATCATTGATGACATGGTGCGGGCCGCCTGGGTCGGCAAAATGGGGGATGCCTTTATCATTGACAGCAATAATATCTTGCAAACCAAGCCCCGGTTTGGCGGGGCGGTTCTGCAACCGGCGCCGTCGCCTGATTTATCCAAGGCCAGCGTTTCCCAGGCTGAGGAAATCGCGGTCAATGGCGACGAAGGGCTCTTCGCCGTCGGCATCATCAAACTGAAGAAGTGGGTGCTGGTAATCCGGGAGGACCCCAGGGACCAGTTAACCCCCCTGCTGCGCACCAGGTCCCTGATGGTCTTGGTTGCCTTGGGGGGAATGGCGTTGATTGTCCTCGGCGCGGTGCTCTCCACCCGCTCGATGATGAATGAAATGATCAGCATGGAACGGAAGAAGGCTGCCAGCGAGGAAATGGCCGTGCAGGAAAGCAAGATGGCGGCATTGGGGAAGATGGCTGCAGGCATTGCCCACGAAATCAACAATCCCCTGGCGGTCATCGGCGAAAAGGCCGGCTGGATTAAAGACCTGCTAAAAATGGAAGATGTCCCCAAGAACGAGAATTTTCAGGAAATAGATGCGGCGGTGGACAAGATTGAATTTCATGTCAACCGCGCCAGGACGATAACCCACCGTCTTCTGGGCTTCGCCCGGCGGATGGAGCCGGTCACGGAGATCCTCAATATCAATACCGTCCTGGAGGAGAGCGTGGGCTTTTTGGAAAACGAGGCCCGCTATCGCAGCATCAAAATCCAGGCCGATTATGCCCACGATCTCCCCATGACCGCCAGCGATTCGGCCCAACTGCAGCAGGTCTTTCTCAATATCCTCAATAACGCCATCGACGCCACTGGCAAAAATGGTAAGATTCATCTCAAGACCAGGCACCTGGCCAAAAATAATGAAATCGGCGTAGAGATTAGCGATAGCGGCCCCGGCATTCCCAGGGAGATGCTGAACAAGATCTTTGATCCCTTCTTCACCACCAAGGAGGTGGGCAAGGGCACCGGCCTGGGCCTTTCCATTTCCCACAGTATCGTGGAAAAATTGGGGGGCAGGATAATGGTGGCCAGCGCGGAAGGCCAGGGCACTACCTTCACCATCTATTTCCCGGTCAGATGAGCCGAAAGGGGGGCGTCATGGAAAAGTTCAAGGTTTTGATCGTGGATGATGAATTGGATTTTCTGGAGACCATCGTCAAGAGGATCCGGGCCCGCAATGTCGAGGTGAGCGGGGTGGAGAGCGGCTATCTGGCCCTGGAAGCCCTGGACAGCAGCTCGCCAGACGTCATCATCCTGGACGTCAAGATGCCGGGCATGGACGGCATCGAGACCCTCCGGGAAATTAAAAAGAGGAAGCCCTTGACGGAAGTCATCATGCTCACCGGCCACGCCTCCGTGGAGTCGGGGATCCAGGGGATGCAACTGGGGGCCTTCGATTACCTCATGAAGCCGATAGCCCTGGATGAGCTGCTGGAAAAGGTGCGCCAGGCCTATGAAAGAAAGCTGACCCAGGAAGGCCAGGGCTCTCAATAGGCTGGCGGAATGGACTTGGGTTTTCCTCCCATGATCTCGACCGGATCACGGAGGAACGGCTGGTCTTTGCTGTTGAAGATCGAGGCGGCCTGGGAAAGTTGCTGGACGGGGAGAAAAGATCGAAGGCCGCGGCCGGAAGGGATCTCAGGTTTACGAAAGGCAGCGCCTTCATTTCCCGCTGAGATAGTCACCCAGTAGTTTTCGGCTGTGCTCATCCTCGTGGCAATAGACGCAGAGATTCTCCCAATTGGAGCCATCCTGGGGATTATTCCAGGGATTGCCATCCTTGTGGTGCACCGTTAGGAGTTTCCGGTTTTTCTGGGTGAACTCCCGGCCGCATTTGGCGCAGATCATGCCGTGAATCTTCAGGGAGCGTTCCCGATAGTTGTCGGTTGGAGATGTCATCTTGCTTCAATCCTCAAATATTCTTTAAGTTTTTCACTGCGCGGCTGGGTAATCCACTACTGCACCCAGGTCCAGGCGGTAATTGCCTGCCTCCCGGGATGATCCCTCCCATCAAGAAATATACCAGATTGTCAGTTCCCGGGACAGCCAGTATGTCAGGCAACAAATTGCCTGGATAAGATTACACTATCTCGCAGTTAAACTATAGACCATTGTAATTCAGCGATATCAACATATTATGCCGATGTAACTAAATCCCCTCTCCCCCCAAGGGGGGAGAGGGAAATAGCTTGTAAATTCCATGAATTGATCAGCTAGTGGGCATGCCTAAATTCAAACGATTCTCTATTGCCTGCCTCATAGCAAAAGCCTTGGCGGCCGGGCTTCATCGGTAGCGCACTTTCCGGGCAGCCGGCTTCGACAACTAGAAAAATTCCTGACAGCACCACTGCCCGCCCCGGAATTTAAGGGATTCCCCGGGGAAGTCCCATAAGGCCGGGGCGATCCCCCTATTTTTGTGGTAACATAAATTATTGGCTCTTTTGGATATTCCGCCGGGCAGTTTCGCGGCAATTAGACTGGTCAGGTAAGGTTATGTGGAAACGGCTCAGTCTGCGGGCCCGCATCTTCTTGTTGTTGACTGCCCTGGTCGGCGCCACCCTGGGGGGCGGCCTGGTCACCCTTTGGCACACGCACGCCATGGACGCCCTCCTGGTCTCCCTCAGCGACAAGAACGTGGCCTCCTTT
Source organism: Desulfobaccales bacterium (assembly GCA_052147455.1). GTDB lineage: Bacteria > Desulfobacterota > Desulfobaccia > Desulfobaccales > 0-14-0-80-60-11 > JAPLJC01. Next base: position 7,429 of record JBKQKO010000031.1, read on the forward strand.
CAGGCGGCAGAGGAACTGACCGCCTCCCTGCTGAGTCAAAAGGGTTTTCTCACTTATTATTTCCTGGACGGCAACCCCGACTGGCTCAAGCAGATGGAGCAGCATCAGCAGGACTTTGGCGAATGGCTGCAAAAAGCCAGGAAATCCGCCTATACGGAGCCAATGGCGGAGCTTATCCGGCAGATTGATACCGACTATGGCGCCTATGTCAAATCCCGGCAACAGGTGATCGACTTGTACGGGCGGGGGCAGCGGGAAGCCGGGGCCAGGTTGCACTGGGAGGTGCGCCGCCAGTTTGCCGCCCTCTTGCAACTAGGTGAAAGCTATAAGCTGATGCACGAGGATGCCATTTCCCGGGTGCGCCTGAAGAGTCAGGCCCAGGCCAGGTTTATCAATGCCTTTGCCCTGGCGGTCTTGCCAATGGTGGCGGCCTTGGGAATTTTGCTGGCCTATATCCTGTTCAAGCAGATTTTGGAGCCCATTCGCCGGCTGGCCCTGGAGACCGGGCCCAGCGGTCGCGAGAAGCCTGGCCTGGATGAAGTCAAAGCCCTGAGCCGCGGGGTCCACAGCCTCATCGCCAACGTGGGCCAGGCCCAGAGCGAACTGGAACGCAGCCAGGAGCATCTGCTGCAAACGGGGAAATGGGCCATGGTGGGCAAACTGGCCGCCGGGGTGGCCCACAGCATCCGCAACCCTTTGACCTCGGTAAACATGCGCCTCTTTTCCCTGAAGCGCTCCCTAAATATGACCTCGTCCCAGCGGGAGGATTTCGGGGTGATCACCGAAGAGATCCGCCGCCTGGACGCCATTGTCCGGAATTTTCTGGAATTTTCCCGGCCACCCAAGCTGAAGATGCAAAACATCGGTCCCTCCGACGTGGTGGACGGAGCCCTGCAACTGCTGCGCCACCGTCTCGAATCCTACGGGGTGGAGGTGAAGTTGCTGCGATCCCAAAAACTGCCGGAGATCCTGGGTGATCCGGACCAGCTCAAGGAAGTCCTGGCCAACCTGCTGGTCAATGCCTGCGAGGTCATGGTCAATGGCGGGGTTATCACCATCCAGGAGGAGGCCCGGCAGTCTCCGCCCTCGGGGCAGGCGGTGGTCATCAGGGTGAGTGACACCGGCCCGGGCATCGCCGAATCCATCCGGCCCCAGGTCTTTCAGCCATTTTTCAGCACCAAGGAGGAGGGCACCGGCCTGGGCTTGAGCATCGCCACCCGGATCATCGAAGACCACGGCGGCCGGTTGGAATTGGCAGCCGCGGCCAGGGAGGGGGCAACCTTCATCATCACCCTGCCCCTCAAGGATTCAGTGGGTGTAGATGTGAAAAACTAGATTAGTTAGGGGGATCGGACATGCAAGGGCTATGGTACGGAGATAAGCGTGATCGGGTCAAGTGGGGTGCCCTTGTTTATTTGGCAAAGTGGAAGGGAATACATTACATAGTTCAGGTTGCATACTTCAGGCATGGACCCAAGCTGATGCTTCAGATTGATGAAGATGAAGTGCCATTATCAGAGGAGGTCTGGAAACATTTCTCTGATTTGAACCACATTAAACGCTTAAAAGATTCAACTGGCTTAATAATTAACGTGTTAGGTCAACAATTCAAACCAGAAAGTCGCCTTAAATATATTAAAGAGATTTTATGTGAATTGAAAAAGATCGAATGTCCTAAAATTGTTTTCCTCGATCCAGATACTGGCATTGCACCAAAGAAAGCAAAATCTGAACATGTGACAGAAAAAGATATACGAGAAATATGGGCAGCTCTTTCAAATGGCGATCTTCTTGTTGTATATCAGCACTCGGACCGAACAAAAAAATGGATACCTGATCGAAAAAAGAAGATGAAAGTTGCTTGCGGTGATGGGGACATAGGAACTATCACAGGTACAGGGATTGCATCGGATGTAGCAATGTTGTGGTGTCTAAAAAACTCGGAGCCAAAATCAATTACAAATTACGATTCCATCATTAGTAACAAAAAGAAGAATCATAGCCGACATAAGACCGAGAAGGAACAACAGACCAAGGTTGCTGAAGAGTTACTGAATCCGGCGAGATGCCCTTGTGGGTGCGGAGAGAAGCCAAAGAAAGGGACTTTCATGCCAGGCCACGACGGACGGGTCTCCGGATGGATCCGGCAGATCGAGAGGAAGGAGAAAAAGATAGAAGACTTTCCCGCCATCAAAGACTTGTATGCTGCCTGGATGTGCGTTGGGAAACCGGGAGGAAATCACCCCCGCTTAGCAGCCATCCTTAAGAAATATAAAGAGAAGTAATTACGTAGATATAGATATCCTCAAGATATTCATAGTAAAATGAGCCATGGGCAAAATCTTAATAGTTGACGACGACCCGCAGTTGCGGCAAAGCTTTGAAAAGCTCTTGACCGAGGATGGCCACCACGTGAAGACCGCCTCCAGCGGTGAGGCGGCCCTGGCCCTGGTAAAGGCCGAAACCCCCGACCTGGTGATCTTGGACGTGCGCCTGCCGGGGATGGACGGCCTGGAGGCCTTCCGGGCCCTCCATGAGATGGAGCCCAAGCTGCCGGTCATCGTCATGACGGCCTATGGCACTACCGAGACGGCCATCGAAGCCACCAAGCTGGGAGCCTTTGAATACGTCCTCAAGCCCCCTGAATTTCCGGATATGCTGGCCTTGATCGGCCAGGCCCTGGAAGCCGGGCGTTTCATGCGCTCCCGGGTGGAGCTGGACGTGGCGCCGACCACCGCGGCGGCAGAGGCCATCATCGGCCGCAGCAAGCCCATGCAAGAGGTCTATAAAGCCATTGGCCGGGTGGCCCCCACCGACGCCACCGTCCTCATCCGGGGGGAATCCGGCACCGGCAAGGAGCTGGTGGCCCGGGCCATTTACCAGCACAGCCTGCGAGCCGCCAAGCCCTTTCTGGTCATTAATTGCGTGGCCATCCCGGAGACCCTGCTGGAGTCCGAACTCTTCGGTTATGAAAAGGGGGCCTTCACCGGGGCGGTCAACCGCCGGGTGGGCAAGTTCGAGCAGGCCCACGGCGGCACCGTCTTTCTGGACGAAATCGGCGATATGCCCTTCAGCATCCAGGCCAAGATACTCAGACTGTTGCAGGAGAAGAGCATCGAACGCCTGGGCGGCCGGGAGCCTATCCCGGTGGACGTGCGCATCATCGCGGCCACCAACCGGGACCTGGAAGCCGCCCTGGCCGCCGGGAAGTTCCGGGAAGACCTCTATTACCGCCTCAAGGTGGTGACCATCTGGCTGCCACCCTTGAAGGAGCGCCCTGAAGACCTGACCCTGCTGGCGGAATATTTTCTGGCCCGGTTCGCCAGGGAGATGGGACTGGATAATCCAGGCATGGACGCGCAGGCCAAGGCCCTGCTCCGTAATTACCCATGGCCCGGCAACGTCCGTGAGTTGGCCAACACCATGCAGAAGGCCCTGATCTTCAGCCGGGGCTATCCCATCCATCCGGAGGACCTCACCCGGGCCATGGGCGTTGAAAGCCCGGCCAGGGGGGCGGAGGGGGACCAACGGGCCGATGAGGTTATCCGCCAGTGGCTGCGGGGATCCCTGGTCTCCGGGGACGGCAAAGACCTGTTCGACACCGTCATGGACCGCTTCGCCCGGCTGCTCATCAGCGAGGCCCTGGACCTCACCGGCGGTAACCGCAGCCGGGCCGCCAGGCTCCTGGGCATTTCCCGACCCACCCTGCTCTCCAAAATCGATAAATACCGCCTGAAGTTCGAGACCACCATTAGACTGGAAGGGCCTTAACCGGTTTTTTTTTAAGGGCCTTCCTTTAACCTTAATGCTGCACATTTAAGCACCAGGAGCTGATGCGAAGTGATTTCTTTGGTCATTCTGAGGGAGCCGAGGCGACCGAAGGATCTCTAAATACGAGATGCGGAGCAATGCGATGCATGACAAAAAAATGCAGGGTGGGCACTGCCCACCGATTCCTTAGAAAAGAACCGCTTAAGTGAACCGTATTGCCCTTAACCTGAGTTCACGGTTAATGGTGCCACCAGGCGAGTTTCTTTAGCCATTTTTCCCTGTCGTTTGGGGAAGATTATCCGGTTGCCGCGCCTTCTTTTACAAACTGTAAAAAATAACGACAGTCACCCCGGTGGCAGGAAGGGGGAGGGTGGGACGGGGCTTCTGGAAAAAGATAGCATTTTAAATTAGTTGCATCAGGCCGCCTTGGCCCGGAGTTTGGCACGTCCGTTGCTGATCTATGATCCGGGGGCAGATCCTGCGGTGGCCGAGCCTTGCAAAATCTTGATTGCGGATCGCAACCGTCACGTCCGGGAATTTCTGCGCCGGGAGTTGGTGGCTGAGGGTTATCGGGTGGAGGTGGCCAGGGATGGCCGGGAGGTCCTGAATCTGCTGAGCAGCGATGCGCCGCCGCACCTCTTGATCCTGGACCTGGAGATCCCCTACCTGGACGAGCCGGAAATTTGGGCCCGGCTCCAGGATCGCCAGCCGCCCCTGCCGGTGGTGATCCACACCTTCTTGCCGGAATATCCCACCAGCCTGATGGTTCCCCTGGCCGCCGCCTTTCTGGAAAAGAAAGGAGATACGGATCATCTGAAGGCTGTGGTGGCCGAAGTATTGGACAAGCATTACCCGCGGCAATTTTTCCGGGTGAGAACCAAGGTTTAAGCCCGGATTTTTAGCATCCTGAAGATGTGGGACAGCCGAAGCCGGCCCTAAAAAAAATCCCCGTTTGGATTTTCGCAGCAAAACTTTTCAAAGCAGAGGTACAGGTTTGCTCTGGGACCGCCGATTTGTTAAACTGGGGCGAAATCGCGGATTCTGAAGACCTCACCGGAACAAGGCTATCAGAGGGGATGATTATGCCACCCAAAATTTATGGCAAGCTGGCGCTGGCGGGCTTAATGATGCTGGCCCTGATCATGGTTATCGGGACCCCGGCCCGGGCGCAAAGGAGCAATCCCGTGGTAAGACTGGAAACGAGCTTGGGAGAGATCACCTTGGAGTTGTATCCGGATAAGGCCCCGGCCACCGTGGCCAATTTTCTGCAATACGTCCGGGAAGGCCTTTATGACGGGACCATCTTCCACCGGGTCATCAGCGGTTTTATGATCCAGGGGGGCGGCCTCGACGCCAACCTGAACGAGAAGCCCACCCGGGCGCCCATTCAGAATGAAGCCGACAACGGCCTGACCAACCAGCCTTACACGGTTGCCATGGCCCGGACCTCGGATCCCCATTCTGCCACCTCTCAGTTCTTCATCAACGTGGCGGACAACAAGTTCCTCAATCATACCGCCAAGACTTCCCAGGGCTGGGGCTACGCGGTCTTCGGCCAGGTAGTCCAGGGCCGCCAGGTGGTGGACCAGATCAAGGCCGTATCCACCGGTGACCGGGGCGGCTTCCAGAACGTGCCGCTAACCCCGGTGGTCATCGTCAAGGCCACGGTGGTGGAGAAACCCAAACCCTAACCGGGAATAATAGCAGACTTGAGCGTTAAAGTACTGATCCGGGAGGCAGGGGACGGGGACCTGGGGGCCGCGGAGTCCCTGGTGAAGGGCGCCTACCTGGAATACCGTGAACTGGTCCCGGCAGAGGCCTGGGAGAAGTGGATGGAGAGCGTCAGCCAGGCCATCCACGCAGGGGCTGGGCTGCTGCTGATGGCTGAAGTGGCAGGGGCCATCCAGGGGGTGGTGCAGTTCTTCCCGGACGCCAGTCGCTCCGGCCAGGGCCGCTGGCCGGAGGGGACCGGGAGCATCCGCCTGCTGGCGGTGCGCCCGCAGGCCCGGGGCCAAGGCCTGGGCGCCCGGCTGACCCGGGAGTGCCTGCGCCGGGCCCGGGAGCTGCAGCTGCCCACCATCTTTTTATACACCGGCCGCTTCATGCTGGCGGCCCGGCATATCTATGAGAAACTGGGCTTTAAGCGGGCCCCGGAGTTCGAGCCGGAGCGCTCGCCCGGTCCCATGGCCTACCGCCTGGATCTATGAGGCGTGAGGTTTTTGGGTTAAGAGTCCTTTCTATTTTGCCTTGGTCTCAGGGCACTTTTCCAGGGTAATCCCCTCTGCCTCCATCTTTTTCAGGTATTTTTCCGGGTCTTTGCTGAATTCCGCGGGACAGCCGGGGCAGCAGAAGTAGATGCGCTTCCCCTGGTAATCGATAAAGACTTTTTTATCGATATTGCCGCCCAACACCGGGCAGATGGTCTGGGGCTTGGTATCGGCAGCCAGGGCCGGGCCGGCGGCCAGGGCCAGGACTACCAGGAAAACGGCCAGGATTTTGAGAATTTTCATTAAAACGCTCCTCCTTGATATGAATGGGCCGGGAGATTTTTGATTTTTTGGTTTTTTTGTTGGGGGCTGCGGCAGGAGGCGTGAATTAAACCACCGCGCCTCTCGATCCGCATCCATTTTATCATAGGTCGTCCGGGCTTCAATATCTCTCGCCCGACGGGTCGCTGCAGGTCAGGTTATCCCTGGTCCAGAGGGACTGCATCTTTTGGGATTCCTGGCGATGTTCACAGGGAGCGTGACCGCAGATGGGGCACTCCGGGACGGTGCAGGGATCGGCGTGGATCAGGATATCCGCCCGCCCTTCAAAGTGATCGCTCAAGATTTTCTCCAGTTTCCTGACTTCATCGTGGCTGGCCTCCAGGCTCAGGTCCCGGGGCAAAATGAGGTGGAAGTCCATGAAGACCTGATAACCGGAGCGGCGGGCCCGGAGCTGGTGAATGTCGATCCACGCATCCTGGCGATGCCGGGTGATGACCCCGCAGATCTCTTGCAAAAGCTCGGGGTCCGAGGTGTCCAGCAGGGCCGCCGAAGATTGTTTCACCAGCAGGGCTCCGGTAATCAAAATACTGCACCCCACCAGGGCGGCCACGGCGCCGTCCAGCCAGTTCCAGCCGGTGACCATGACTCCCGCCAGGCCCAGCACCACCCCGACGGTGGTGACGACATCGGTGAGGACGTGCTTGCCGTCGGCTACCAGGATAAGGGAGCCGGTGCGCTTGCCTATGGTCACCAAAGCCAGGCCCAAAATGAGATTGATCACCGCCACCGCCAGGATGAGGTACAGGCCGCTGGCCAGGCTGGAGATGGGCTGGGGATGGAAGAGCCGGGGCCAGGACTCGTAGAAGATGCCCAGGGCCGCCAGGATGATGAGGGCCCCTTCAAAACCGGCGGCAAAATATTCCATCTTGCCGTGGCCGTAAGGGTGCGACGGATCGGGGCTGCGGGCGGCGAAGATGATACTCCACAGGGCAAAAGAGGCGGCCACCACGTTGATGATGGACTCCAGGGCATCGGAGAGGATGGCGGTGGAGTTGGTGATCCAAAAGGCGACGAATTTCACCACCATCAACCCCAGGCCGATGGCCACCGAGGCGGAGATGGCGATGAGGCGGTACTTGAGGTGGGGGGTAGCAGAATAATTCATTGGGGTTAGATTTTTTAAATTATCATCTTACAGTTTATCAACTTATCAAGATAATTTTCTTTTTTTGTGTATCAACCCGCAATCGCCCGGATTAATCAGCCAGCGGCCGGGTCCATTCCTTGGAGGGCGCCGGCTGGTTGCCGCGATGCCGCGGGCCGGCGTTTGGCCGGCTCAGGAAATCAAGGAGACCCCTGCCGGGTGGCGCTCACCCAGGCGGGCTCCACCCGTACCAGGCTGACCCCCTGGGGCAGGCTGATGGCTACCTGGAGCCGCGACTGCCTTGGGCCCAGATTTCTGGTCTCCACCCGGGCCTGGACCTCGTCAGGTTTCAGCTCCTTCATCCGGAACCAGGAGCCCTGAATGGTGACGGCCACCTGGGATGGCTGCAGCCTGGCCGGGTCCGGGTCCGGAATCACCGGAACTTTGGCCAGGGTGCGGGTCAAGGTCTTGGGCTGGATCACCAGTTCCGCCAGGATGGGGACCTGAGCCTTCACGATGAGGTGGAGGTTCTTAAAATCCAGGTCCGTCCGCATGGTTCTTGACTCCGTGAGGCGGCTCAGCTCGATGGGGTGGGTGGGCAGAAATTTGAGGTCCTGGAGTTCCTTCTCGGGACCGCTGACCGTGACCTGCTCCGGCTTGGTCACGATGCTCTTCAGTTCATAGCCTTCCGGGGGATTGCCGGCCAGCACCGGCTTGATGGGCAAGGTGATGCTGATGGTAGGGGAAAGGTCGATGATTAAGGGATTGGGCTGAATCCGGATCACCATCACCCCCTGGGGAAAGGAGAAATTGCTGGGCCCCAGGTAAAAGGTGTGGGGGCCGCTCTTATAATTGGCCAGGTCGATGGTCTGGGTCAGGCGGCTTTGGGATAGCTCGTTGACGATGGACTGGGGCCCGATGATCCGAACCTGCAACTCGGAGGGGACTTCGCCGATGATCGCCATCTGGGCCGGCAGGTTGGCGAACTCCAGGGCCATATGCAGGCTGCTTTCGGTGCGCTCTTGGCCGCTGACGGCAAACCACAAGGCCAGCGCCAGCAGCAGCGACAGGAGCTTGAGACCTTTGTTATGACCAAAGTGCGCGAGCCAGTTTTTCAGTCCAGGATCCTTTCGATTCATTGGGAGTTTCCATCAGATTTTGCAAGACCCGGAGCGTTTCCGCGGGATTGAGATTCTGGCGAAGTTTGCCTCCCTGGGCCAGGGAGATCTGGCCGGTGGTTTCAGAGACCACCAGGACCACGGCATCGGATTGCTCGGTGAGCCCCACCGCGGCGCGATGGCGGGTGCCCAGGGTGGGCTCGAGATTGGGGTTTTTGGATAGGGGCAGCAGACACCCGGCGCCAGCCACCCGATCCTTCTGGATTACCACCGCACCGTCATGGGTGGGGGTATGGGGCCAGAACAAGGAGATGAGCAATTCCTTGGTAACCAGGGAGTCCAACTTGATAGCCTCCTCCAGGTACTCGGAGAGGCTGTTATGGCGTTCCAGGGCGACCAGGGCCCCGATGTGGCGCTTGGCCATGGTTTCCGCCGCGGTGCAGACCTCTCCGGTGGTCGCCGGGAGTTGCTCTCCACCCGGGGCCAGGGCTTTTTTCCCCACCCGGCTCAGCAACCGGCGGATATCGGTCTGGAACAGGATGATGACGATCAGGACAAAGCTCTTGACGATGATGTCCAAGAGCCATTCCAGGGTGAAGAACTCCAGCCGGCGGGCCACCAGATAGGCCAGGAATAGAAGAAGCAGCCCGGCCAGGACCTGGATGGCCCGGGTGCCTTTCAGGGCCAGGACCACCTGGTAAATGATGATGGCCACCAGCAGGATGTCCACCAGGTCTTGCCAGCGCAGGTTCAGGAAGATGTGCCCCATAGTCGGATCAATTATTATGCCTGAGAGGTTGCAGGCCGCGCCCTTTCTTTAGAATGATCACCCGCAATTTTATCGGAGTAAAGCTAAAAATTATTTGGATAAATCGCCTCCCACACCGCAAAAAACTGGCGGGCGTAGGCGACGTTATGGGTGCGGACGATCCTGGCGCCGCCCTGCACCGCGGCCGCCAGCGCGGCCAGGGTGGCCACATCCCGTTCCGGGCCGGCGGGCAGCCCGGTGATCCGGCCGATGAAGGCCTTGCGGGAGGGCCCCACCAACAGGGGACAACCCAGTTTGAGGAAGACCTCCAACTGCCGAAGAATCTCCAGGTTATGCTCCCAGGTCTTGCCGAAGCCGAGGCCCGGGTCCAGGACCAGCAGCTCCCGGGGGATGCCCCGGCTTTCGGCAAACTCCAGGCGCTCCCGGAAAAAGGCGGTGATCTCACCCAGGAGGTCGTGGTAATGGGGCCGCCGCTGCATGTCTCGGGGGGTGCCCTGCATGTGCATCAGGATCACTGCCACCCCGGAGGCGGCGGCCAGAGGGGCCATCTCCGGGTCGAAACGCAGCGCGCTGATATCATTGATGATGCTGGCCCCGGCGGCCAGGGCGGCTCGGGCCACCGGGGCCTTGTAAGTGTCGATGGAGATAGGGATGGGGATTTTCGGGGCCATGGCCCGGATGACCGGGATGACCCGGCGCAGTTCCTCTTCCAGAGGCAGCGGTTCGGCAAAGGGCCGGGTGGACTCGCCGCCCACGTCCAGGATATCTGCCCCCGCGGCCACCAGATTCCGGGCCTGGGCCAGGGCCGCGTCAGGGTCGAAGAATCGGCCCTGGTCCGCGAAGGAATCAGGGGTGACGTTGAGAATGCCCATGATCAGGGGCCGGCGGGAGGCCAACCGCTCCGGCCAGGACTGGCGGCCAGGGGGGAGCTGGGCGGAGGGGGCGAAGGGAGGGGTGTCGGTCATGGGCTAATCCGAAATGCGCGGAGCGCCATCTACGGAGGGCGGCGTCAAGGCCGGCCCCTGACCCAAAAAACTAGGGCAGGCCCCGAGACCTGCCCAGGTTCTCTCCTTGACCTCCGGACTACCAAACCCTTAAGCTTGCTGGCTCAAGGGAAACTGGTCGGGATCCCGCGATTCCTCCTGGGGTTCCGGGGCTTCTTCCTGCGGCTTATCCAGCACGGCCAGGATCTTATCGATCTCCCGGCTGTCCAGGGTTTCTTTTTCCAGGAGGCCCTGGGCCAGGGTTTCCAATTGCCCCCGGTGCTTGGAAAGCAAGGCCACCGCTTGCCCGGAGGCCCTTAATACCAGATTCTTGATGGCGGCGTCGATCAGGCGGGCCGTATCCTCGCTAAAATCCTTGGATTGGGCGAACTCCCGGCCCAGAAAGATATGCTCTTCCTTTTTCCCGAAGGTGACCGGCCCCAGCTCATCGCTCATACCCCAGTTGCACACCATCTTCCGGGCCAAATCGGTGGCCCGCTCCAGGTCGTTGCCCGCCCCGGTGGTGAACTGCTGGAAAACCAGCTCCTCAGCGGCCCGGCCGCCCAGAAGGACAGTGAGGGCGGACATCAGGAAATCTTTGGAATAGGTGTGGCGTTCGTCCAGGGGCAACTGCTGGGTAAGACCCAGGGCCTGCCCCCGGGGGATGATGGTGACCTTATGGATTGGGTCGGCGCCGGGGCTGAGCCTGGCCACCAGGGTGTGGCCCGCTTCATGATAGGCGGTATTGCGCCGCTCACGCTCGCTCAGGATGAGGCTTCTGCGTTCCGAACCCATGAGGACCTTGTCCTTGGCCTGCTCAAAGTCTTCCATGGCCACCGTTTCGTTGCCCCGGCGGGCGGCGAACAAGGCGGCCTCATTGGCCAGGTTCTCCAGATCGGCCCCGGAGAATCCGGGGGTGCCCCGGGCCAGGATGGAGAGGTCCACCGAATCGGCCAGGGGGGTGCGCCTGGTATGCACCTTGAGGATGGCCTCCCGGCCTCTGAGGTCCGGGACCGGGACCACCACCTGGCGGTCGAAACGGCCGGGCCGCAGCAGGGCCGGGTCCAACACATCAGGGCGGTTGGTGGCCGCGATCAGGATAACCCCTTCGTTGGCCTCAAATCCGTCCATCTCCACCAGGAGTTGGTTCAAGGTCTGCTCCCGCTCGTCGTGGCCTCCGCCCAGCCCGGCGCCCCGATGGCGGCCCACCGCGTCGATTTCATCGATGAAGATGATGCAGGGGGCGCTTTTCTTGGCCTGGATAAACAGGTCCCGCACCCTGGCGGCGCCCACGCCCACGAACATCTCCACGAAGTCGGAGCCGCTGATGCTAAAGAAGGGGACCCCTGCCTCCCCGGCGATGGCCCGGGCCAGCAGGGTCTTGCCGGTCCCCGGGGCCCCCACCAGGAGTACCCCCTTGGGGATGCGCCCCCCCAGGCGGGTAAACTTCTTGGGGTCTTTCAGGAATTCGATGATCTCAGACACTTCTTCCTTGGCTTCCTCGATGCCGGCCACGTCATTGAAGGTAATCTTCACGGTGTTTTCGGTCATCAGGCGAGCCCGGCTCTTGCCGAAGGACATGGCCTTGCCACCGCCTGCCTGCATCTGGCGCATGAAGAAGATCCAGATGCCCACCAACAATATCATGGGCAACCAGGAAGCCAGCAAGGTGCCGTACCAGGTGCTGTCATCCTTATTTACCGCGGTGATCTCCACCTTTTTGGTCTCGAGCAGCTTCACCATTTCCGTGTCGCTGGGCGCATAACTCTTGAAACTTTTGCCGTCAGAGAACTCCCCGGAAATTTCATTTCCCTTCAGGGTGACCTTGGCCACCCGGTCAGCCTTCACCATCTCCACAAACTTGCTGTAATTGATGGCGGTCTTGTCCCGGTTGTTCTCGACGATGGAGAAATAATTGTACAGCACAATCATCACCAGGGTGATGAGCAACCATAAGGCGATATTCTTAGAAAACGGGCTCAAGCGCTTATTCATTATAATCCTTAAGAGGCGGTCAGATATGGGCATTCTGACCTGAAACTAGATTTCTTCGAATAATCATTTTAAATTTATCTGTGGAAAATGCAAGGGAATCTTGAGGTTGACCGGGTCGGAGCAACGCGGCTTCCGGCAGGGGCAGAAGGTTCGGGATAGGGGTAGGGACCGCCCCCGCCCGGCCTTCGACCTCCGGTGGGATCGTTAAGGGGTAACCATCGAGGAATCCGGGTCCTCAGGAAATATTCCAGCCAGGCTCTCCCGGGGGATGCGCCAGGGGCCGGAGCCCCATTTCACCCCAGGCAGGCGCCCATCCCGGATCATGCGGTAGATGGTGCGACGGGAAAGGGCCAGAATGGCGGCTACTTCGTCCGGCCGGAAAAACCGTTTATGCTGCAGCAAATCCATGATTCCATCTCCTCTGCGGGGTGAAATTTGTCTCATTGCCAGCTTACTGTTGCAAGGGCAGGACCAAATTTCTCTTACCGGATAACCTCCATTTATACTGAATAAAATAACCTGCCGTCCCTAAAGCCTACCTAAATCAGGGGGGCATCCGGCCGTTGCTTCTAGGGGTTAAGAGAAGGCCCCTGAAATCGTCGTCCTTTTGGCCACCCTGCCAGTCTCCAGGTTCGGGTTCTAATATCGAGTGCCATCTCTGGGAAAATCCCCAGGCGGGTTTTGGGTTAATGCGGTTTTTTTTTGTTTTTTTTGTCAGGGGGCCGGCCCCGGCTAGCGCACCTCATCCAGGCGCATCCCGGATATTTTGATTATTCTTGGCAGCTCACTGAGATTTTCCCAAGAGCCTCAAATTACTCATATAGCGGGTTTAAAACCCGCCCCTGCAGTCGACGGTTGAGCGAGTTTCGGGACAGATGCGGACAACTCTCCTGCTGGACGACATGAATCTTGAAGGGAAGGTGGAGAAACGGAAAGGAGGTACGGGCGGAGATGAACCGGGAAGAGTTGATGCGGCCCCGGGAGGTGGCCCGGCAACTGGCGGTATCCAGGTCCACCGTGTATCGCTGGTTCTGGGAGGGCCGGCTCAGGGGGATCAAGCTCAACAGCGGCACCTTGAGAATCCTGGCCAGCGCGGTGCAAGAGAAACTGGCCGAGACGGATTAAGGGGGAATTTTCTTAATTTTGGTCTTTTTTGACAGGGGACCGCCTGACCGCTCCGGGCCGGCTAAGGTCCGCCCGGCCGCGGCTCCCCGCCGTCTGCCGGCAGGTCGCGGCTGCTGGGGAAATGGAGCAAGGCATGAATCGTGGGAGAGCGGGAGCAGGGGTAAAAACCCTGAAAGAAAAATTGACCCAACCGGAGTTCCGCCGGCAGGCCGACGAGATGCTGGTGCAGCTCACCCTGCAAGCGCCGTTTTGGCCGGAAAACCAAGAAAAACAGCAGCAGCGGCTCAGGCAGGCCGCGGCCGATCCCTTCTATTTCTGCCGCACCTATCTGCCCCATCGCTTCTCCCAGGTGCCGGCGCCTTTCCATTATGAGCTGGTAAAGCTTCTGGAGCCACCGTCCGCCACGGGCGACCCGGCCGGTGCGGGCGACCCGCCGGCTGGCCCGGATGGCGCGGCCACCGGAATGGGAACCCCGCAACCCGAAAGCCTCGCCGCGGTGGTGGCCGTTCCCCGGGAGTTCGGCAAGACCACCAGTGCCTTCGGTTACGTGCTGCAGCAGATCTGCTTGCGGCGGCGGCGCTTCATCATCATCGGGAGCGACACCGAGGACCGGGCCAGCGACCTCACCGGCCAACTTTACCTGGAGTTGCTTTACAATCAGAGGCTGCACCAGGATTTCGGCGAGTTGGCGAAGGCCGACCGGCGGGTGGACGACTTCATCACCGCCAACGGCATCCGGGTGAAGGCCCGGGGCCGGGGTCAGCACCTCCGGGGTCTAAAGTTTTCTTTAGGGCAGCCATACCGGCCCGACCTGGTGATCCTGGACGATCTGGAAGCCGACCCTTACGAACACAAAAAAAATAAAAAAGAGGCGGCCGACCCCGAGATGGTCCGTCAGATCCTGGACTGGGTGAAGCTGGAGGTCCTCCCCTCCCTGGAGGCCGGGGGCAACCTGCTGATCCTCGGTACCATTCTCAGATGGCGGAGCGCCCTGCACCTGATGATTACCGGCAATGAGGAACCCTTCCGCCATTTCCGGCGGCGCATCTACCGGGCGGTGCAGGAAGACGGCAGCTCCCTCTGGGAGGCCCGCTATCCCGCTGAGCGCCTCAAGCTGCAGAAGCGTTTCCTGGGCAGGGCGGCCTTCAACCGGGAGAAGATGAACGAACCGCTGCCGGAGGCGGGATTATTCCGGGAAGAGTGGATCCATTACTACCATCCGGATATCCTTAAAGACCGGCAACTCCTGGTGGCGGGCTTTTTCGAGCCATCTCTGGAGATCGGGACCGGCACCGGTTACCGGGCGGTGGTCACCGTGGGTTGGGACCTGCGGCAGCTGATCTTTTACGTCATGGAGGCCTTCATTCGCCGGGGCACCCTGGAGGAGGCCCTGCGGAGCATCTGCCACCGCCACCGCCGCTGTCCCTACGAGATTCTGGGGGTGGCCAATTCGCTCTTCCAGGGGCTGCTGTTCCAGGAGTTTGAGCGTCTGGGCCGGGAGGAGGGCGGCGGTCCGCCCCTTCAGGGGGTGAGCCCGCGGCTGGCCGGAGAGAGCCGGGTGGCTGCCTTGTCGTCAATAATGGCCCGGGGCCGGATCCGCTTTATCCGGGGCCACTCGGACCAGGACCTCCTGGTGGAGCAGCTCCTCTATTTTCCTTCCCGGGCCTTGGGCGACCACGGTCCGGAGAGCCTGGCCGGGGCCATCCACCTGGCCCTGGAATCTCAGTAGTGTATCAGTTTGAAATTCTTGGCTGGGAAAATCAAGGAGAGAATTTCTCAAGGCCGAAATGTTTCCAAATGAAACAATAAGCGAGAAATCCAAAAATATGGTACACTTTTATTATATTGTGGATATTTCCCCCTCCTATCCCTACCTGCCAATCGCTGCCAAAAATCATTCCGATCAACAAATGTTTAATGAATAACCACAGTTATAAGAATTACTTTATCATAGTCACCTTTGGCAGGAAATTTGCAGTTAACTTTTTCAGGAATTTCCTGTCCAAAAATCAGGGAAATCCTAATGGTCATTTATTAATTCGCTGTTAATATTCAGGAAATTTATAAATTTCTTGAGTTTTTAACCGATAAATATATAATGGGCATGAGATAATTTTCACAAGCAAATGGGTAAAAATACCTATTGACATTCTATTGACAATCTTAAATTAATGGGTGCAAGTTCGCCATCCAGAGGAAGTGGCAGATAATGGCCGCAATCTGCGCTGAAGAACTTCAGTTGATGCAGCAGAAATCCACCAGAGGGGCGCTACTGATTGAATATATAGTGGCAACCCTGGGATTGCCGTTTGCCTTTATATCTATCGCTATTCTATCAATATATCTATTTATATTGACGTTTCTTTATTTTAAGCAACTAAGTATTGAGCGCTTGAATGTTTGCTATGACATTACAAAACCATATTGTGTGAAATGCTTAAAGAGAGTATATAAGAATGAGCAGATTATGCTAAAAAATTCAAGGAAATTGCAGAACGTACGGATTATGAAATGGATATATCAGTGGATGATTGAGCGCCTTGAGGATAGAGCGGAGATATTAATTTTTACTGTTGATGAACATATCTCGGAAAAATTGGTTACTATAATATCTGACATAGAAGCACAAAAACCCATGAAGTCTAATTGGACTAAAGAGTTACATGCCTTATGATCTTAATATCCCCAAGTTTTTCTGGGCTACCGCAAAATTCCTCTTAGACCAGTTTCCTAAAGCTAAATCTGATATTTATGATTTATTAGAATCTATAAGTCAGCATCCGGAAAATGGAGATAACATACCGGGATATGGGGGAAAAATATGGAAAACAAGAGGACATTTGAAAAGTTATAATATAGGGACGCGTGGTGGTCTCAGAATTATATATTATTATCATGGGGGCTTATTAGCCCCTCTTTTTATTTACAGCAAGCAACAAATGGCCGATGTGCCTAAAGATGTTATTGAGAGCCTGATTAAACAACTCACTCCGCCAACGCCGTAATTTCCTCCAAACTCCAAACATGATCGGCCACACCAGCCTCCATCGCCGGGGGCACTCTCAGGCTCTTATGGATTCTCCCGAAATTATAGAACATGAAATGCAGGGAGATGGCATGAGCCAGGTTCTCCACCGGAATCTCTCCCGGGTTGACGGTTCCCGGTTTTTTTGATAGGTCCTGTTCATCTTATGGAACAGGTGCGCCCATGAACCTCTTGGACCTGGGGATCTTGATCCTGCTCGGGCTGGTTGCCATCCGGGGATATTACCGGGGCCTGTTCCAAGAACTGGCGGGCGTGGTGGGGTTGGCCGCGGGGGTGGTGGCCGCGGCCTATACCTACCTGCGGCTGGGGGAGATCCTCTCGCGCTGGATCGCCGAACCCCAGTATGCCCGCGGCGTCGCCTTTGTCCTCATCCTGCTGGTGGTCTATTGGCTCACCTACGTGGTGGCCCATGTCCTCCAACGCCTCATGTACCACCTCCATCTCGATTTTTTCGAGCGTCTGTTGGGGGCCCTCTTTGCCCTGGTCAAGGGGGCGCTGCTCATCGGCTTCGGCTTGATGGTTCTCGCCATGCTCCTGCCCCGGGAATCCCGGCTCCTCAAGGAATCTCGCACCGCCCCTGAACTCACCCATCTCAGCCGCCAGACCCTGGAATTGCTGCCCCCGGACTTTAAAAAATGGCTCCAGGACAACCTGCAGCGCTGGCAAGAACGGTTGGAGCGGAAGAAGCCCGAGGAGGCGGCGGCCGCGGTGGGGCTGGGGCTTGAGGGCCCCGGTCGTTCCTGAGGACTGCCCCTCGCCCCTTGGAAGGAAACTTTTTGAAGATGAACGGGAAAGATGCCGGCCCCGGGGCCATGATCAATGAATTTGCCGCCATTGTCCGGCGGCTGCGAGGTCCCGGCGGCTGCTCCTGGGACGCCCTCCAGACCCCTGAGACCTTGAAGACCTACGTTCTGGAAGAGGCCTATGAATTGATCGAGGCCCTGGACAGCGGCGACCCCGAGAAGATCAAGGAGGAGTTGGGAGACCTGCTGCTGCACCTGGTCTTCTTAAGCGACCTTTACCAGGAGCGGGGCGACTTTTCCCTGGTGGAGGTGGTGGCCGGGATCGCCGCCAAGATGATCCACCGCCATCCCCATGTCTTCAAGGGTGAAGAGGCCAAGACCCAGGAGGACCTGCGGCGCCTCTGGCAACAGGCCAAGGCCCTGGAGGGCAAAGTGGCCCCGGGCGCCCTGGGCAAAGTGTCGCCGGCGCTGCCCGCCCTGGTTCAGGCCCACCGCCTGGGGGAGGCCGCGGCTCGCCTGGGCTTCGACTGGCCCCAGGTACAGGGGGCCCTGGACAAGGTGGAGGAAGAATGGCAGGAATTCCGTCAGGCCCTCACCGGCCCTGCCAGCCCCGCCCGGGAGGAAGAGCTGGGGGATCTCCTCTTTTCCCTGGTGAACGTGGCCCGCTTTCTGAACCTCGATTCCGAGAGGGCCCTCAGGCGCACCATCTACAAGTTCATCAAGCGGTTTCACGTGGTGGAGCGCACCCTGGCCAAGGCAGGCAAGACCCCGGAGACCGCCACCCTGGAAGAGATGGAGGCCATCTGGGAGGCCTGCAAGCAGGAAAAGGCCGCTAAGGACAGGGGTCAGTGATCAGTAGCCGGTAGTGGCCTGGATAATTTTTAGATCCAGGTTAGCCATCAGGACAGCAACCGGGATACCCCCATTTACCCGCACACTGTTTCACCACATCTGCCCGATATTCAGGTTCCGCCTGCCTTTTCTTTCCGTAGATAATCATGATAAAGTGAGAACGGTCAACCATATTGATATATATCAGCAAAAAAAAGCAAATAACGAAATCTCGGGGAATATGTCGAGGTCTCACTTTCACGGATATAAATAGAGCGTTTTGAGAAGAAAAGAGAGGAGAAAGCCGTGAACTATAACCTGCTCCAAGAGAAGTGGATCCCTGTCCTATGGAAAAATGGGAATACCAGGCGTGAGAGCGTCATTAAAGCCCTCAATCATGCAAGGGAAATCCGGTGCATCAACTTGGCAAGTCCATTTGACTTTTTCGCCGTGCATCGCTTCATATTTACATTGCTTTACTGGAAGGCGGGCTTAGCGGGAGGTGTGAAACAGATTCGGGAGTTGTTGCTGGGGGGGCAAAACATACCGGAGGCGGTGCTCGCCGGCATCAAGGAGGAAACGCATTGTTTTGACCTTTTCAATGAAGAATCCCCATTCCTGCAAGATCCTAATGTTAAGGAAAAAAACAAAAAGTCGGCCGGCTCTTTGTTCGCTGAATGCGCTACAGGCACCAATATAGCTCACTTTCATCACGGCGACGATGAGAAGATGCGTCTATGCTTAAACTGCGCAATTCTGGGTATGCTCCGTGCGGTTCCTTGGAGCCAAGCGGGCGGCCGCGGTCTGAGTCCATCCGTACACAATGCCCCGCCAATTATGGTAATCGCAACCGGCGATAACCTGGCAACCACGCTTGGCCTGAACCTGGTACCTCTGGATGTCGGAGCAGGCGAACCGAAGTGGTCCGGCCATTTTAAGCCGACTGATTCGACCAAGCCAATCCCCTATCTCGAAGCGCTCACTTGGAATCCCCGGCGTATCAGCCTTCCCCCGCCTCAACCAGGCGCTTGCTGGTATTGCGGTCAAGGCGACGTGCTTACGGTCGGGAAAATCGTTTATGAGGAAAACGAAAATACCAAACTCATAAAGAAAGGCAATAAATCTATCCCATTTAGCTGGCATGACCCCTCAGCCTTCTATCCAGATAATGAGTACACAACGGTTCGAAGTTACAGCGAGATTGATGCCCTGGATAATAAGGATTTGGCCTTGCTCCTTGAGAAAGATACCGACAAGAAAAAACGGGAACACCCGAAATCACTCGTAGTTGAGGATAATGTGGAACACCAAGGCTGGCATCTTATCATTCCATGTACAAACCCTAAGTACATCAAGACGTTCGACCACCGGCAGCTTGAATTGAATGACCTTTCACCTGAGACAATTCACGCTTTAATGCCTTCAGACCAGCAACCCAGACAGGGCCTCGATGGCTGGATACAACCCAAACAGTCTTATCCCCAAGGCATTAAGCGGTTTGTGTTCTCGGCCGCAAGGCTTCTTACTCAGGCAGATTGGGGCGCGCTATCGAATGCGGCCTTTCGGGCGATGCACGAGGCGCCAGCGGCATTCGACGTGTTCAGCGGGTTATATTGGGGACTGCGGGATCGGAAAATCAACAGGCTCCCGTCTCGGAATGCGGCTTGGTTGGTGCTGAAACTCATGGCCGCGGTCCCTACTCACGCGCGCCTCATTCATGCAAGAGCGAACTTCAGCCCGCTGCAATCGCTGCCAAAACGTCAAATCAAAGAGCGTGGCAGAACGTCTATTTACCCAGTCTCTTTCCCACGCGGCCCCCGGCTGGAAGCCGCTCTGCGCGACGCACTCGACCGCAATATGCGCCAGCGAGATCCGAAGCCGGTCGACTGGATAGGTTTCTGTAATGGTCTTGATCAATTGCTCGATTAAAAACCTAAAAAAGGAGAAGTTATTATGTTGATTCAGATTCATCTGCTCCAAAGCGTTCCTCCCGGAAACCTCAACCGTGACGACACCGGGCAACCGAAGAAATGTATCTTTGGAGGCGTAACGCGCGGCCGCATCAGCAGCCAGTGTCTTAAACGCAATATCCGCCATTCCATGCAGTTCAAGGAGGCGTTTGGTGACGAGCTCGCGGTCAGAACAACCTACTTGCCCCGGATGGTAGCCGACGAACTGAAGGAAATAAAGCCCGAAATCTCCGAGGATGATCTGAACAAGATCAAGGCCGCCCTTGCCAGTAAATTTAAGGCTGAAAAAGGCAAAGGCGAATCAGATGAGGAGGGAGAGAATAACGAAAATCAAGAGCAGCCTCAAAGCAAGTCTGCTCCGATTGATACCGCAGATCAGACAGGTCAATTGGTCTTCTTCCCACCACCTTTTGCTAAAGAAATCGCCTTGCTGATTTCAAACTTAATGGACAGCAAAGGAGAGGTCTTCCAGGTATGGGTCGATGGCAAGAAGAGCAAGAAGAAGGATAGGGATCAATATAAAAACGATATCAAGAATTTCGAAAACGAGATATTCAAAATGAGCTCATCACTTACAGTGGACATCGGTCTGTTCGGAAGAATGACCACCAGCGATCTGGTGGTGAATGTCGAGGCGGCATGCCAAGTCGCTCACGCTATCAGCACGCACGAGGCGATCGTCGAAAGCGACTATTTCACTGCGATGGACGATAAAAAGCCGGAATTCGCAGCGACTCAGACGGAGAGAGCAGGCGCCGCCTTTCTCAGTTCCGACGCGACGTATTTCAATTCAGCCGTCTACTACAAATATTTCAACCTGGACGTCGATGCCCTACAGAAACATCTTGCATGGAAGGATAAGTTGGTGGCCCAAGCGGCCGGTGTGCTTGTCCGTGCCGCGGCGTGCGTCAATCCCACCGGCAAGCAGAACAGCTTTGCGGCGCACGGCGTCCCTGAGCTCATCCTGATCGAAGTGTCAAAGGCAAAATATCCCATCAGCTATGCCAATGCTTTCCTCAAGCCTGTCAGTGGAAGCGATCTTATGGCCGAATCCGCGCAAGCGCTGCGCGATTATGTCAATACTGTTGCGAAAGCCTTCGCGCCGAAAGAGATGGGCCGGGTGCTTCTGGCAGTCGGATCTGCTTCAGTCAACATCGAAGGGGCCGAACGAGTTGACACACTTGATGCCCTCGTCAATTTAGTTATTGGACTCCTCCCCAAGGAAGGTTCCTTATGAGCCGCGACCATAACACTCTGTTCCTGCGTCTGGCAGGACCCATGCAATCCTGGGGAACATCTTCGCGCTTCCAGTTACGGCGCACAGATATTTATCCAAGTAAATCCGGCGTGCTTGGAATGCTGCTTTGCGCCAGGGGCGTTGGGCGTGAAGATTCAGCGGAAGCCCTTGAACCGCTGAACCGGCTTTTAATGGGGGTGCGAGTCGATCGCAGCGGCAAGCTGGATTGGGATTATCATACTGCCGGAGCCAAGATCGGCATCCGACAAGCACTAGATGGGAAACCCAAGATTACCCAATCGACGAAAGAATACGAAACCTTGCTCTCCCGCCGTCAATATCTCTATGATGCCTCGTTTCTGGTCGCGCTCCAAGGCGATTCGGACATGATCAGTTCTTCCGCCAACGCCTTGCAAAATCCGATTTGGCCCTTATTTCTCGGTCGAAAGTGCTGTATCCCGGCCGAGCCTGTTTTTGCCGGAACCGGAAGTTTCGACACGCTGACCGACGCCCTTTCATCTATTCCTTGGCAACCAAGAATCGACACCATTGACCGTGTCGATCACAGAGCGTCGCGGACGACGCTCGATATCTATATAGAGCATTCGCCGGAATCAGAGATACCCAAGGGCGCTCGGATTGTCCACGATGTCCCCCGGAAATTCGGTTTCTTTAATTATGATTCCCGATGGGTTATCAAAGGTCAGGTCACGGTGCCGCTTGGAGAGACAATCCAAAGGTTACAGCCATACCCTTTTCGTGGCGATCCTTATAGTAAACACTTTAAGGAAGTCGCAAGGCCGAGCCGTCTAAAATTCGACAATTATCTCTGCGTTTTTTGCAAGTCACCCGCTACCGAAGTGCATCATGTGAGCTATGAAAACGCCGGACAAGAAACCGACTTTGATCTCCGGTCATTATGCGAGATATGTCACGATGCTTGCAGTATGTTGGAATATGGCCATGATATGAGAGCGCATAGGGTAGACCCTTCAGACCCGGCCCAACGCCCGATGATTCTCCGTCAAATAAAGCGCCTTCTCCAAGAACAGCGCTATGGCCAACGACGCCAAGTGCTAAGAACTGTGCGAAAGGAGTTATAAATGTTCCTTTCCCGTCTTATAATTGACCTGGGTGACAACCCTGATCGCCCCAGACCCGGACGGTTGTGGCTGCGAAACCTCTATCAGGTCCATCAGCGCCTTTGTATGGCGTTTCCGTCTCCCTCCCGAAAATCCGATGATGCCGACTTCCTTAAATCTTTCAAACCGGAGGAGTTTGGCAACAGCCAGGTTCATGTAACCCGCCAGGCGGATTCCGGCTTTCTTTTTCGCCTCGATCCACTGCCCGGCGGCCGGGCAGTGATTCTCGTACAATCTGCCCTAAGGCCCGACTGGGACTATGCCTTTCACAACGCCGGTTATCTTTTGGCTGCTCCCCCGGAGATGAAATCATTCGATCTCTATTTCACCAAAGGACAGAGTCTTCTCTTCCGCCTCGTGGCTAATCCGACGAGACGGCTTTCCAGGCATTCGCTCGAAGCAGACGGACAGCCCGTTAAAGAGAAGTCGATAGGTAAACGCGTCCCTGTACCGGATAATCAACTCTTCGACTGGCTCGCGCGCCGGGCCGAAGCGGCGGGGTTCTCTGTTAAGGAGGATTGCACCAAGGTTCAACCGGGCTATATCTATTTCAAAAAACCTAAAAAGCCGGTAGACCTGCCGGAAGACGGGCAGAAAAAAGAACAGAAAGAAGAACAATCACGTATGCGCTCTGTCCGTTACGACGGTATTCTCAAGGTCACCGACCCCGCTCGTATTCAGGAAACTATTATCCACGGCATTGGGCCTGGCAAAGCCTTCGGCTTCGGCCTTCTTTCCCTGGCCGCTCCATGAGGAGGAGACTATGCGCGTCAAAGACCTGCACATCCTCCCCAAGTTCCGGGATGGCTGGAGCTACCTTTATATAGAACACTGCAAGGTGGAACAGGAGGCCCGCGCCATCGCCGTCTGGGACGCCCGCGGCAAGGTGCCGGTGCCCTGCGCCAGCCTGGCCCTGCTCCTGCTCGGGCCGGGAACCTCTATTACCCACGCCGCGGTGGCCGCCCTGGCCGACAATGGCTGCCTGGTGTATTGGGTGGGGGAAGGCGGCGTGCGCTTTTACTCTCACGGCCAGGGCCTGACCCGCAGCGCCGACAACCTGCTGCACCAGGCCCGACTATGGGCTGACCCGGCTCTAAGGCTCCAGGTGGTCTTGCGGCTGTACCGCATGCGCTTTGCGGAGCCCCTGCCGGATAACCTCACCCTGCAACAGATCAGGGGTAATGAGGGGGTACGGGTACGAGAGGCTTATGCCCGGGCTTCCCGAGAAAGCGGCGTTGCCTGGCAGGGGCGAGCTTACCGGCGAGACGCCTGGGACGCGGCCGACCCGGTGAATAGAGCCCTTTCGGCGGCCAATAGCTGTCTCTATGGCATCTGCCAGGCCGGTATCCAGGCTGTGGGGTTGTCTCCGGCCCTGGGGTTCATCCACACCGGCAAGATGCTCTCCTTTGTCTACGATGTCGCCGACCTCTACAAGGCCAGGGTCTCCATTCCCATCGCTTTCGGGGAGACGGCCCGGGGCCTGGAAAAACTGGAAACTCGGGTACGTCAGGCTTGCCGGGATGCCTTTAATGAACAGAGCCTCCTGAAGCAGATCGTTCTGGATTTGGAGTTCGCCCTGGACCTCAAGCACCGGGCCAGCATCGCGCCTGCGGCCGATTTTGATGGGGATGCGGCCCTGCCCGGTGATCTCTGGGACCCGGAAGCCGGCAGCCTGGCCGGCGGCCAAAATTTCGGAGAGCCGGAACGGGAGGAAGCAGACGATGGTGGTCCTGATTCTTGAGCGGGTACCCGTGGGGCTCCGCGGGGAATTAACCCGGTGGCTGCTGGAACCCAAGTCTGGGGTATTCGTGGGCAGCGTCTCGGGGATGGTACGGGACCTGCTGTGGGAGAAGGTTTGCCAGGAGGCCCGAAGCGGTGGCTGCACCATGATCCACACCTCCAACCGGGAGCAGGGGTTTGCCATCCGCATGCATGGAGACCCGACCCGACAGGTGGAAGACTTCGAGGGCCTTTTCCTGATTCGGGTACCGTAGAGCGGGACTTTGAGAAGTGTTGTCCCCACGCCCGTGGGGGTGAACCGTGAGCGGACTCGTGGGCCTGCGCCCGGCTCCGGTTGTCCCCACGCCCGTGGGGGTGAACCGAAACTCGGCTTGGACCCCCTTAATATGCCCAAGTTGTCCCCACGCCCGTGGGGGTGAACCGGATCAGACACTTCGATATGCCGGAAATTCATCGTTGTCCCCACGCCCGTGGGGGTGAACCGGCTACCTTGTCAGATTTCACGACAGGGAATTAGTTGTCCCCACGCCCGTGGGGGTGAACCGGTGCTGGCCGACGCCAAAGGTGAGGGATGAACGTTGTCCCCACGCCCGTGGGGGTGAACCGGTTTCGATGGGCATGTCCTGAAGGGTTTTCCAGTTGTCCCCACGCCCGTGGGGGTGAACCGCTCAACTGGCGGGACAATCCCTGGCTGCCGGAGTTGTCCCCACGCCCGTGGGGGTGAACCGAAGACAAGAACATTCGCCTGGTAACCTTCCCCGTTGTCCCCACGCCCGTGGGGGTGAACCGAGGTCAGGGTGGGTACAATGCTCGGGGTTCACGTTGTCCCCACGCCCGTGGGGGTGAACCGTTCCTTTCCGCCGGGAGTACCAGCCAAGACTGGTTGTCCCCACGCCCGTGGGGGTGAACCGCAAGGCTACCAAGTAGAGGCGCAAAAAGCTGCGTTGTCCCCACGCCCGTGGGGGTGAACCGGTTGGTTGCTGCGCGACTATCTGAGCGGTTATGTTGTCCCCACGCCCGTGGGGGTGAACCGAGTTTAGTTGCCCGGTCAAGCTGGGTATCGTAGTTGTCCCCACGCCCGTGGGGGTGAACCGCCTTTAAGCACTTCGGCAAGCTGCGCCTCGAAGTTGTCCCCACGCCCGTGGGGGTGAACCGTTCGCCAGCGATTTTTTTACGGAGCGGAAATTGTTGTCCCCACGCCCGTGGGGGTGAACCGGTGAGAGCCCCCGGTTGAGAGACAGAGGCCGCGTTGTCCCCACGCCCGTGGGGGTGAACCGAAGGAGAAGGGAAACTGTATGTCAGGGATTCCGTTGTCCCCACGCCCGTGGGGGTGAACCGCGGAGATCGCCCGGAAACATGCTGCAAGGCCCGTTGTCCCCACGCCCGTGGGGGTGAACCGCGATGAGCGTACATCTGGAAACGCTGAAATGGGTTGTCCCCACGCCCGTGGGGGTGAACCGCCTATGGCCGCCTGGAAAAAGCCTACCTGCGCGTTGTCCCCACGCCCGTGGGGGTGAACCGCTGTTGGATCTGGAGAAGGGGGGCAAGCTGCGTTGTCCCCACGCCCGTGGGGGTGAACCGGAGCAATTTTTAGCGACCGCCACCGGAAACGCGTTGTCCCCACGCCCGTGGGGGTGAACCGACCCGGGTCCTCAATTTCGGCAGCGTCAGTTTGTTGTCCCCACGCCCGTGGGGGTGAACCGCCACCCACCCCCAAGGGGCCGGAGAGGGGGAAGTTGTCCCCACGCCCGTGGGGGTGAACCGCACCCGGCGTCGTCCAGGGTGCGCCGGAAATCGTTGTCCCCACGCCCGTGGGGGTGAACCGACCATTCGGGGCGGCGTTCCTTGCCAGGGGGCGTTGTCCCCACGCCCGTGGGGGTGAACCGACTGTGCCGGGCCAGCGCATCATGCGGTTCGCGTTGTCCCCACGCCCGTGGGGGTGAACCGAGTTCCCGGCACAGCCTAATCTCCCCCATGAAGTTGTCCCCACGCCCGTGGGGGTGAACCGTCATGGCGGTCATCAACCTGTTCGGCCCGATGGTTGTCCCCACGCCCGTGGGGGTGAACCGCACACGACCTTGTTACCAAAATACTTGAAAATGTTGTCCCCACGCCCGTGGGGGTGAACCGGGTGGGGACCTGCCCAGTGCCGTTATAATTAAGTTGTCCCCACGCCCGTGGGGGTGAACCGTTGACAACGGACGTAGCGGCTGCGGTTCAGCAGTTGTCCCCACGCCCGTGGGGGTGAACCGCCGAGGAGGCCGCCCAGGACCGCCAGAGAGCGGTTGTCCCCACGCCCGTGGGGGTGAACCGCAAAGGCTTTCCCATGGGAAGTCATTATGCAGGTTGTCCCCACGCCCGTGGGGGTGAACCGCCTTTTGTAAATAATCTTTTTCTGGCGCGGAAGTTGTCCCCACGCCCGTGGGGGTGAACCGCTGGCCCAGGAGCTGCCCGGCATCCTGGCCTGGTTGTCCCCACGCCCGTGGGGGTGAACCGGGCCTGGACGAGATCGCAATGGAAGGATGCGGGTTGTCCCCACGCCCGTGGGGGTGAACCGGGAGGCTGGCTCAAGGATCGGGCGGCGCTGCTGTTGTCCCCACGCCCGTGGGGGTGAACCAGCCAATCCCTCCCAGCCCATGCTTGCCAAGGCCCCGCAGAAATGATAAATGTATAATGTTTAAGGGATTATGCCAAGATGAAAGCCCGCCGGACCCTGGGAGCCATCTCCCTGCCAGTGATCATTGGCCTCATCCTGACCGTCGCCGCGGTCCTCACCCTTCTCTTCTGTTCCTTCTGGCAGAAACTCAATCAGAAAGTAGAAGTTATCCTGATAGACCAGTTCAACCAGCAGCAACTGATGCTGGCCCGGAAGATCGGCGATAATGTGGAATCCTATTTCGACCTTCTGGAGAACGGCCTCATGGGCTATGCCGGATTGTTTCAAAGCACCCTGCCCACAGAGCGCGAGCTGAACGAGGTCATGGCGGAAAGGTTTGGCCGGCACCGGCGCCTCGGCATCCTGAATATCCGCCGCTACAACGCCGCCGGGCAGGAGGTGCAGGACCTCAGCGGCGTGGCCTCGCCGCTGCCGGCCGGCTACCCGGCGCTGCCTGCCGCTTATCTGCGGTGGGCTCGTGACCCGGCCCATCGCGGCCGCCTCTTTCTGAGCAAGACCTTCGACTATGCCGATCCCCCCTGGAAGGGGCGCCGGGTCATGCGTTTCCTCACCCCCCTTTATTGGGGAAGGGACCAGGTCTTTTCCGGGGTGGTGGAATTTCTCCTGGATCCGCTCTTCATCTGTGGAAAGGCGACTGCCGGGGTGCGCTCCGGCCAGACGGGCTATGCCTGGATCATCGATCAGGACCAGATCTTCCTGGCCCATTATGAAAAGGATTTTGTGGGCCACGATGCCATGCAGATCCGCATCGCCCGTAATCCCGAGATCGTCTTCCGGGGCTTGCGGGAACTCAACGCCGCTCTTCTGGCGGGTAAGGAGGGGATGACGGAATACGACTCCGGCTGGCACCGGCAAAAGGTGGGGCTGATGCCCAAGCTGGCAGCCTACACCCCCATCACCTTCACCAAGGGCTTGATCGCCGGGGTGACCGACCTGGAGGATCCGGGCCACAACCTTTGGGGTGTGGCGGTGGTGGCCCCGCTGGAGGAAGTCTCCGGCAAAGTGCAGGAGGTGCTGCACCAGGAGCTGTTTCTCGCGGGTCTGTTCCTGGTGGTGGTGCTGCTGGCCAGCGGCGTCTTGATCGCCATCTCCCTGGCCTTTAGCA
The DNA here is from genome assembly GCA_052147455.1 of Desulfobaccales bacterium. Taxonomy (GTDB): domain Bacteria; phylum Desulfobacterota; class Desulfobaccia; order Desulfobaccales; family 0-14-0-80-60-11; genus JAPLJC01. The sequence goes on from JBKQKO010000031.1 coordinate 35,314, forward strand.
GGGCCTTGGCCCGCCAGGTGGAGATCAAGACCAGGGAACTGTTGGATTCCCAGGAGCACCTGCTGCATTCGGAGCGCTTTGCCGCGGTGGGCGAAGCCGCGGCCTACGTCAGCCATGAAATCAAGAATCCCCTCATGGTTATCGGCGGCCTGGCCGGCCAGGTGGAGCGGCGTCTTACCGATCCCGCCCACCGGGAGAAACTCCGGGTCATCCAAGAGGAAGTCAAACGCCTGGAGTCGTTCCTCGGCTCTTTGCGGGATTTTTTGCGGCCAGTGCATCCTCTAAAGCGCCGCGTCAACCTGAATGAAATTATCCGGGAGGTCCAGGCCTTGATGGGGTCGGCTGCCGAGGACAAGGGCATCAACCTGGAAGAGCGGCTGGACTCCCGCCTGCCCTCGATCGAAGCCGACCCCACTCAGCTCAATCAGGCAGTGCTCAACCTCCTCAAGAACGCCATGGAGGCCACCGGCCCCGATGGCCGCATCATTCTGGCCAGCGGCTCTAAGAAGGGCCAGGTATGGTTTTCCATCCGGGACACCGGAAAAGGCATGACTCCGGAAGTCAAGAGCAAGATCTTTCACCCTTTTTTCACCACCAAGGAAAAAGGCACCGGGTTGGGACTGGCAGTGGTCAACAAGATCATCACCGACCACGGCGGCACCATCGATCTGGAAACCGCTCCGGAGGCCGGCAGCACCTTCACCGTCAGGTTGCCGCTGAGAGGCTGATGCAAACCAACCGCACTCCAACTTCGGAACAACTCAGGGAATCTCGCAAGCGCCTGCGGGAACGAGCCCTCATCGCCCTCACCCTGGCGCTGGTAGTGGCCATAACTACCCTGGAAGTGCGCCTGGTGCACCAGGGTGGCCAACCGGTGGCCGGCAGTCTCCTGGCCTTTGGCCTCATGAATATCAACGCCTTTCTGCTGTTGCTCTTCACCTTTCTCATCTTCCGCCACCTGGCGAAACTCTTCCTGGAGCGGCGCCGCAAGGTCTTCGGCTCCCGGCTGCGCACCCGCCTGGTCCTCACCTTCATCAGCCTCAGCTTGCTCCCCACCCTGTTCCTCATTTTCATGGCCTGGCAGCTTCTCTCCAGCCAGGTGGATCACTCCTGGGACCGGCAGGTGGAGGAGTCCCTGGACAAGGCCATCGATCTGACCCGCACCTTTTCCGTGGAGGTGGAGGACAACCTCAAGGCCTATGGCCGCATGTTTGCTGAGGAATTGAAGGAAGGTGGCGGTTTGGCCGGCGGGGACCGAGATTACCTTCGGTCCTTCGTTCAGCGGCGTCGTGCCGATTATCACCTTACCGGCCTGGAGGTCCTGGACCTCCGCGGGGCGCCGCTGGCTGGCAGCTATGATCCCCAACCGCGTGGGGCCCCGGAACTGCCGAGGCCGGCCCCCGGGGTCACAGAAACCCCGGCGGACGCGGTCCTCCGCCAGAAGCTAGGCAATCAGGAAGTCCTGAGTTTCCTGACGCCGGTGGCCGACGCGGCCGGCGAGGTCCAAGGCTACCTGCTGGTGCGCCAGGCCATTCCCGAAACTCACCTGCTGCGGATTGCCGCCGCGGAACGCAGTCTTCGGGAGCTGCGCCAGCGCCTCTTGCAATTCAGCCCGCTGAAGGTGAGCCATTACCTGGGCCTGATCATCGTCACCTTAATTGCCATGATGGCCGCCATCTGGCTGGGGTTTTACATGGCCCGGGAGTTAACCACCCCCATCCGGGAACTGGCAGAGGGCGCCCTGAAAGTGGCGGGAGGGGACTATGACTTCCAGATCCACCAGGAGGGGCGGGACGAAATCGGCTTTCTGGTGCAATCCTTCAACAAGATGACCCAGGACCTGCAGCAGGGTAGGACGCAGTTGGCCGCCGCCTACGGGCAGTTGAGCGTATCCCACGAACTCATCTCCACCCAGAAGCGGGACATGGAGATCCTCCTAAAAAACGTGGCCGCGGGGGTCATCGCCCTGGACGCCGCGGGCAAGGTCACCATGATCAACGACTCCGCCGCCCAGATGTTGCGCCTGAAAAGGGAAGAGGTGTTAGGCCGGGAGGCCCGGGTGCTGCTGCCCCCGGCTGCATACCAGCGCATGGTCGAGGTGGTGGCCGCGGCCCGCGCCGCGGCCCGGGGCACGGTGGAGAAGTCCCTGCATCTGATCCTGCCCAATCAGACCCTTTATCTGTTGCTCAAAACCACAATGCTCAAGGATGAAGCCGGCCGCGACCTGGGAGTGGTCATAGTCTTCGAAGACCTGACGGAACTGGAGCGGGCCCAGCGGCTGGCGGCCTGGCGAGAGGTGGCGCGCCGGATTGCCCATGAAGTAAAGAATCCCCTGACCCCCCTTAAGCTGGCGGCCCAGCGCTTGCAGCGGCGCTACGCCGACCGCTTCGGGGAGGACGGCCAGGTCTTCCAGGAATGTACCCAGATCATCGTCAACCAGGTGGAGGAACTCCAGAACCTGGTAAATAACTTTGCCCGCTTCGCCCGCCTGCCCCAACTGACCCTGGCCCCCCAGGATTTTAACGCCCTGGTCCAGGAGACCGTGATCCTCTACCGGGAATTTCAGCCCCGGGTGGCCCTGGAATTTCACCCCGACCCCCAGCTGCCCCCCGTGCTCCTGGACCGTGAGCAGGTCAAAAGGCTGCTCCTCAATTTACTGGATAATGCCCTGGCCTCCATTGACGGAGTCGGGACTATCATGGTCTATATACGGAGAACTCCGGCTGACGGCAGGGTGGAACTCAGCGTGGCTGACACCGGCAGGGGCGTCCCGGACCGTGACAAGGTGCGGATCTTTGAGCCCTACTTCTCCACTAAGCGGAGCGGCACCGGTTTGGGCCTGGCCATCGTCAATTCCATCGTGGCCGAGCACCAGGGCCATATCCGGGTGGAAGATAATGTCCCCCGGGGGACCAAATTCATCATTGACTTTCCCATGCACAGGGCCGATTATGCCGGGAACCTTACTGGTAGTTGACGACGAGCCCCAGATTCTGCGAGCGGTGACCGGGGTCTTGCAAGACGAAGGCTTCGAGGTGCTCACCGCCCCGGACGGCGAAACCGCCCTCAAAATGGTGGCGGCCGAGGTCCCCGACCTGGTCCTCCTGGATATTGCCTTGCCGGGCTTGGATGGCCTGGAGGCGCTCACCGAGCTGAAAAAGCAGCACCCCCTGCTGCCGGTGATTATGGTCTCCGCCTACGGCTCGGTGGAGAACGCGGTCAAGGCCACCCGTCTGGGGGCCTTCGATTTCATCGAAAAGCCGCCCAACGCCGACAAGATCCTGCTATCGGTGCGCAACGCCCTGGAGTGGGCCCGGCTCGCCGAAGAGAACCGGCGCCTGCGGCAACAGCGGGCCCCGGTCAAGGAAATCATCGGTGAAAGCGCCGCCATCAGCCGTCTTCGAGAGAAATTGGCCCTGGTGGCCCCCACCAACGCCGCGGTGCTCATCATTGGCGAAAACGGCAGCGGTAAGGAGCTGGTGGCCCGGGCCCTGCATGCCTCGAGCCGCCGCGCTCACCAGCCCCTGGTGGAGGTGAACTGCGCCGCCATCCCCGAAGACCTGATCGAAAGCGAGCTCTTCGGCCACGAAAAGGGGGCCTTCACCGGGGCTTCCAGCCGGCGCCGGGGCAAGTTCGACCTGGCCCATGAAGGCACCCTGTTCCTGGATGAGATCGGCGATATGAGCCTGAAGACCCAGGCCAAGATTCTGCGTATCTTGGAGGAGCAGCGCTTCGAGCGGGTGGGGGGGGGCCACCCCATCCAGGTGGACGTGCGGGTGCTGGCCGCCACCAATAAGAACCTGGATGAGGAGATCGCCAAGGGGGGGTTTCGGGAAGACCTCTATCACCGCATCAACGTCATTCCCCTCAGCGTGCCGCCCCTGCGGGAGCGCCGGGAGGACATCCCCCTGTTGGCGGCCCACTTCCTCCGGGAGCTTTCCCAGGAGAACGGCGCCCCGGCCAAGACCTTCACCCCTGGGGCCCTGGAAGCCATGGCCGCCATGGCCTGGCCGGGGAACGTCCGGGAGCTGAAGAACTTCGTCTTCCGCCTGGCCATCCTCAGCCCCTCCGCTTTAGTGGACGTGGCCGATCTGCCCCTGGCCGCCTCCGGGCCAGAGCCGGCGGCCGATTACGACTTAATCGACCCCTTTCTCCAGGTGCCCTCCTTCCGGGAGGCCCGGGCCCTCTTTGAGAAGCAGTTCTTGCGGCGCAAATTGTCGGAGTGCAAGGGCAACGTCAGCCTGCTGGCAGAGAAGATCGGCCTGGAGCGCTCCCATCTCTACCGGAAACTCAAGGCTTACGGCCTGGAACCCGGGAAGGAAGGGGAGGGATGAACGGCCCGTCCGCTCCGCTTAGCGTGCCGGTGCAGGCATAAAAAAATCGGGAGCAGCCGCACCGACGGGCCGGCTTTTCCCGATTTTCTTCATGGGATGGGCAGGGGAGTTTGCAGGGCTCTTAAAAACTGAATTCCACCCTTCTTAAATCTTGCCGCCCACCTCCGCCAGGGTCTGGAAGTAGATGCGGCGGACGCCCGAAAGGCGCTTCCGGAAGCACAGGCCCAGTTCCATGCAGGCGGTATAGAAGGAGGCGGGGCTGAATTCCAGGGCCATGAACCGGGCCATGGTTTCCTGAGCCAGTTCCTGGGGCAGCTCCTTCAACTTCTGGGCTGCCTCTCCCAGGCCCTGCCACATAGGCAGCAGCACCAGGTCGGCCTTTTCCTGCAGCCGGACAATTTCGCCCTTGACCGCGGCCAGGGGGCCGGTTCCCTCCGGGGCATCGCCGGCATCCTGCACCACCTCCACCCCCAGGCGTTTCAGAAAGTGCAGCAGGAATTCCCGGGGACGGCTCTCCCAGGGGCTCAGGCTCCAGATCGCCGCCGGGATGCCCACCCGGGGCAGATGGTGGCCGCTGGGGCGCCGGTGGCGAAGTTGACGGGCCCGGGTGAATAATTGTTCCCTGAGCTGCTGGAAGTAGCGGTTCCGCCGGGCGTTGGATTTCCACAAGAGGTAGCGGGCGTAGGCCTTGAGCTTGGCGTAGAACAGGTCCCGGGTGAGGAGACGCCTGACCACCGAGGGCCAGGAGTAAAACTTCTTCATGGCCCGGTTGGTCTCCATCTGCAGCTCAAAGGGAGAGAACTGGCGGGGCTGGAACACGGTGTTGAGGCCGTCGTACTGGCTCCAGTCCCGGCAGATGATCCGGTTTTGGGCCTCCATCTCCTGGTAGAAGGGGGTGCCCGGTACCGGCGTCAGGATCAGGTATTGCAAGGAGTCCAGGTCCATCTGCCGCGAGATCTTGACGGTGTCCCGGATCACCTGGTAATGGTCCTCTTCAGCGCCAAAGACGAACATGCCGTGGACATTGATGCCGAAACGGTGAAAATTGACCACCGCCTCCTTGATCCCCTCCACCGTCTGGGATTTGTTGTAGGCCTTCAGGGTGGCCGGGTTGATGGATTCCAGGCCCACGAAGACCGCGAAGCAGCCGCTGCGGGCCATGAGATCCAGGAGTTCCGGGTCCCTGGCCGCCTCCACCCGCACCTGGGCGCTCCATTCGATCTTCAGATTTTCTTGGAGGATGCGCTCGCACAATTCCTTGGTGCGGGCCCGGTTGGCCGTGAAATTGTCGTCACAGAAGAAGATGTGCAGGCCCTGGAGGCCGTTTTGCCGAATCTCCTCCATAATGCGATCCACCGAGTTGACGCGGTATTGCCGGCCGAACATGATGATCACCGAGCAGAAGCTGCAATTGAAGGGGCAGCCCCGGGAGGTGGCAATGGAGACGACGGGCAGGCGCCGCCATGACTTTCTCCCATGGATCAGGCCATAATCGGGAATGGGCAGGGCATCCAGGTCCTCCACCATGGGGCGCCAGGGATTCTGGCGGATGGCGTCCCCCTGGCGAAAGCAGAGGTTCTGAATGGCGCTCGGGTCGCCGCCGTTTTCCAAGGCGGCCACCAGTTCCGGCAAAGCCCCTTCGCCCTCGCCGCAGATGACGTAGTCCGCATGTTCCAGACCTTCCAGGGGCAGAAAACTGGGATGGGCCCCGCCCAGGACCACCAGCGTGCCGCGGCCCCGGTAAAAATCCGCCAACTCATAGGCCCGGGGGGCGGTGGAGGAGATGCTGGAGATGCAGACCAGGTCCGGTTTAAAATCCAGGGTCCCGTAGTCCGGGGTGGCCATATCTTCGACCACCACCTTGACCTCCCGTCCCTGGCGCTGCAGGATGGTGCCCAGGAGCAGCGAACCCAGGCGAGGAATGGCCACCCGGCTGAAGATATGCTCCCGGGGGGCCCGGGGTTCTATAAAGAGAATCTTGTTCATGGGATGCGCCATGGGCATCTCCTCTTGCCATTATGCCAGGAACAGCCGGTAAATCAAGGACTCGCGCCAAGCCGTCTCGCTGCGGTCAGCTAGCGGGGGCGACTGGCTTTGGGACTGGACTTAAATGACTCTATGGTGGGAATGTAAAGGGAAGCGGGGCCAATGTCAATCGAATCTTCGCTGCTAGCCAGATCCTAACACGAAGAGCAGATTCCCTGGTGGGGGAATCTGCTCTGACCTATGCTTTTATGGAAAAGGAGGAATTAACCTAGACGCAACCGGTGGGTTTAGCCAATCCCGCCATCTTACAAGCGCCTTTGCCCGGCCCGGAGGGAAACAACTCATAAATATGTTTCAGTTTGAAACCGGTCACCTTGGAAAGGATCCGCACCATGGGGGCGATGCCGTTCTTCTTATAGTAGTCCTGGAGCATGTGGATAACCTTCCAATGCTCCTCGTTGAGTTCCGGGATGCCCTCGGAATCCTTCACGTAATCCACCCATTCCTGGGACCATTGGTCCAGGTTTTCCAGGAAGCCGTCTTCGTCTACCGAGAAAGTCTTGCCTTCGAATTCTACAGTGGCCATGCCGAGATATCCTCCTTCAATGTTTGGTCCACGGTTTTTTAGGCTTCAAAGTATGCGATTGTGAAAATTTTGTCAAGCAATAAAAATAACTAACCTGGTCTTCATCTTTCAGATTTCAGAAATCTTGGAACCTTATGCTTTAGAGGGGACTCTCCGGCTTATGGAGCCGCCCCAGGTTTTCGGGCCACATTCCTTCACCGGCCCCGGGAGCCCGGGAAGATTTTTCCCGGGTTCATAATGTCATGGGGGTCGAAGGCCCGCTTGAGGCGCTGTTGCAAGGCAATAGCCGCCTGGGAAAGCTCCATCCCGAGGTACGGGGCTTTGGTGAGGCCGATGCCGTGCTCCCCCGAGAGGGTGCCGCGCAGTTCCCGCACCAGGGCAAAGATATCCTCCACGGTAGAGCTGACCGCCTGCCGTTCCCGGTCGATCTTGCGGTCAAAGAGGACATTGACGTGGATGTTGCCGTCCCCGGCGTGGCCGTAACAGGGGATGACCAGGCCCCGCCGCCGGGAAATTTTTTGTAGGCCTTCGATCAAGTCTGGAATGACGCTGAGGGGCACCACCACGTCTTCACTCACTTTTTGGGGCTTTACCTTGAGGATGGCCGGCGAGATGACCTGGCGGGCCTTCCAGAGGTCCTCTGCTTCGGTGACGCTTCTGGCCCGGAGGACGGGCCGGGCGCCCTGCTCCTCGCAGAAGCGGGCGATGCCGGCGGCCCGCTCTTCCACGTCATGGGGGTGGCCGTCCACCGCCACCAGCAGCAGGGCCGCGGCTTCGCCGGGAA
>JBKQKO010000032.1:0-4294 GCA_052147455.1 Desulfobaccales bacterium
GCCCATGTAGACCACGGTAAAACCACCCTGGCCGATGCCATGCTCTGGCAAAGCGGCATCTTTCGAGAAAACGAGCAGGTAGCCGAGCGGGTCCTGGACAGCCTCGATCTGGAGCGGGAAAAGGGTATCACCATCATGGCCAAAAACATGGCCATCACCTATAAAGGAGTAAAGATCAATATCGTGGACACCCCGGGCCACGCCGATTTCGGAGGTGAGGTGGAACGCACCCTGAATATGGTGGAAGGGGTCATGCTCCTGGTGGACGCCACCGAAGGCCCGCTGCCGCAAACCAGGTTTGTCCTGGGAAAGGCCCTGGAGAAGGCCCTGCCGGTAATCGTGGTGATCAACAAGATCGATCGCCCGGACCGGCGCGTCAAAGAGGTTCTGGACGAGATCTTCGATCTGTTCATCGACCTCGACGCCACCGAAGAGCAACTAGATTTTCCCGTGCTCTATACCAACGCCAAGGCCGGCATTGCCCTGAACGACCCAGAGGGCGAGGGCCGGGATCTGGCGCCGCTGTTTGACGCCATTCTCTCCGCCATCCCGGCCCCGGCCTTTGATCCGTCCTCGCCGCTGCAGTTTCTGGTCACCAGCCTCGATTACAGTGATTACGTGGGTCTGATCGCCATAGGCAAACTGGTGAGCGGCACGCTGCGCCGCGGCCAGGAGGTGGTTCTCTTGAAACCGGGGGGCCTCGCCGGGAAGGCCCGTCTTACCGTCCTCTACAGCTTTGCGGGCCTGGACCGCCTCGAGCCGGAGGCGGTTGAGGCTGGGGATATCGCCGCGGTAGCCGGGGTGCCTCAGGCCTTCATCGGCGATACCCTGGGCGATCCCGAGAACCCGCGGCCGCTGCCCCCCATCAAGGTGGAAGAACCCACTATTTCCATGGTCTTCTCCGTGAATACCTCTCCTTTGGCCGGCCGGGAAGGGAACCTGCTGACTTCCCGCCACCTCAAGGAGCGCCTGGAGAAGGAAATCCTTTACAACGTGAGCATCAAGGTGGAGCCGGCGGAAAGCCGGGACGCCTTTACGGTCAGTGCCCGGGGGGAGCTCCAGCTGGCAGTGCTCATAGAGATGATGCGCCGGGAGGGGTTTGAGCTGTCTCTGTCCAAACCCAGGGTTATTATCCGCGAGCGGGATGGAGTGCTGTCCGAACCGGTAGAACTTGCCGTAGTGGACATCCCCGAGGAGTTCATCGGGATTGTCACCGAACAGATGGGTGCCCGCCAGGGGCGGCTGGTCAAGATGGTCAATCACGGGTACGGCCGGGTGCGCCTGGAGTTTGCCATCCCTTCCCGGGGTCTGATCGGCTTTCGCGGCCAGTTTTTAAACGATACCCGGGGGACCGGGCTTTTGAACACCATCCTGGAGGGCTTCACCCCGGTTATGGGTGAGATCAACGGCCGGCCTAACGGGGTCCTGGTTGCCGACCGGCCCGGGAAGGCGGTGGCCTATGCTATCTTTCACCTGCAGCCCCGGGGGACTATTTTCGTGAAGCCCGGAGACCCGGTGTATAAGGGCATGATTATCGGGGAGAATACCCGGTCCGAAGATATGGCGGTGAACATCACCAAGGAGAAAAAACTCACCAATATGCGGGCCGCAGGCACCGATGAGGCCTTACGGCTCGTCCCCGCCAGACAGTTTAGCCTGGAACAATCTATGGAGTTTATCAACCAGGATGAATTGGTGGAAGTAACGCCGGCTTCCATCCGCCTCCGGAAAATTGCCGGGTGAGGTGCAGCTATGATCCCCTGATGGATAGCTGTTTATTTTTATGAGGGGGCAAAGTAACTAGCAGATAGTGAAAGTTCTAAAGCGGGTTTTCTGCTCCTACTTACACCACTTCCTGCTCACCTCTCTTCCGGTTCGACCCACCAGTCAAACTTAACATATGGATCGGTTTTTGGGGGCAGGTCAAAGAACGCTACAATCGCACCACGTTTTCCGATCAAACAATCGCAAGATTTTTTTCCGCTGGTTGAGATCGTAGATCGGGGCAAATTTCAGATCATGGCGTAAGAAATTTTCCAGAGATTGGGTCAAGAGTTCTCCGTTTTTTTGGATAAAACGCAGTTCCGCCCCGACCCCACAGCCATGACGGCGGGCCTGCTCCAGTTTGGATTTGGTGGGGTCATACTCAGGTTCGGTCTTGCTCTGATAATGGCACTGGCTCTGGCATCGAAAGTCGATCCGCTGTTGGGGAGTAAGGCCGCCTTGGTCAATGAAGACCTAGTAGACCACTTTATCCGGGCAGTCCTCCTCCAGATACAGGGTGTGCGAAGCAGGGCAAAATCAGGGTGGCCTCGATGCTGAACGGCCGGATAGGGGCTCCTAACCCAAATGCCCAAGGGGGATGAGTTTCACTTTTCCGCACCGGCTCGATTCCACCATCAGGCCAGCGTGAGCAAACCGGCCTTCAGTTGCTTGACCTGTCCCTGAAGTTCCTCCGTTGGCTGATCACCTCCATAAGTGAACGCTTACCCTTCCCCGTCCGCTTTATCCTCAAGAGTCTCACCCGCCGGGATTCTGGACCACGCAGTAATCCAGGTCAGTGCCCTGATAGCAGGCCTGATAATAATTGGTGCCGTCATAGTAGTAGGTCTGACCCCCGTATACCTGGGGGGCGGCCCCGGAGGGCAAAGCCTCCAGTATTGTGCCAATCGTCAAAGCGGCGATAATCGCGGCGGCGAGTCCCCCTCCCCCGCCATACTCCGGACCATAATAGGGGGCCCAGGCCTCGCCATAACCTCCACCATGATAGCCGCCACCGTAGCCACCCCGGGGTCCTCTAACAGCCACGCCGCCAGAGGGGCCTCGGACGGCCGCACCTCCCCGGGGTCCTCTCGCCACTGCGCCGCCCCGGGGGGCCACCGCCGCCCTGGGGGCGGCGGCGCGTAAGCTGCCGCCGCCAAAACCGCCGCCATGAGGGGCGGCGGCGGCATGACCGCCGCCCGCGGGATGACCACCGCCGCCGCCGCCTGCATGACCACCGCCACCGCCGGCGGGATGACCGCCGCCGCCGCCGCCTCCCCGGGGCCCGGCCGCCGAGCCCACAAAGGGCAAAGCCAATACCAACGCCACTGCGAAAAGGCTCCCAACAGAAGACCTCAGTTTTCTCAGCTTCATGATTTGCCTCCTTCCTTTTTCTTCCCCGGTTCCTGTTTCGGGGCCTGAGTGGCCGCAACCGGGATAAACTTGATCTTTTCAGCCCCCGGAGGGGGAGTAAAGGCAAACAGGTTGGCATTAAGCTGGGGGGAGAAATTCCAGTCGCTGATGTACGCGGTCCATTGGGGAGAACCGTCCAATTTCTTATAGGTTATTACGACCTTCCGGAGCAGGGGCTGGGCCCCGGCATCGACCCACCACTGAAATTGGACATTTTCCCCATCGAAGGACAGGTGGTGGCAGAGCACCCCGCGGATCGTGGACTCGCCCACATAAAGGGAGTGTTTAATGTGTTTTTTCATTAATTCCCAAAGGTCAGGGCTGGCCAGATCGCTCAAGGACACCCGGATCCCAAATTCCCTATGGGCCTTCTCCAGGGCGCCTTCGAGATCGGGAGGGACCTCCAGGGTGGCGTAGACGTTATGACCTTTGTCGTACAGGGTCACGGTCTTGCCGTCGATGTAGAACTGCTTGTCATTCCGGTCGCCCACGCCGTTCACCCTGAGCTGGTCAGGCCGATGCACGAAGAATTCCGCGGCGGTCTCATACTGAAGTTTTTTGTCGCCGTAATACACTTCGTCGACGGCGACCTCGGCTTTGTAGGTAAATTGCTGTTGCGATTTGAGGAAATCGCACACCTTTTGGGCAATCTGGAGGGGGTCGGGCTCCGGCGCCGGCGCCTTTTGGGCCTCAGGGGCTGGCGGCGGGGCCTGCTGTTTTTGCTCTTGCTGCTGGGACAGGGCGCTACCCGTCAGTGCCCAAAACGCCAAACAAACCAGTCCTGCCAAGATTCGTTTGCTCATTCTTCCTCCTCGTGAGTAGGCGACCACGTATTTATAGCCAGTAAAGGGTTGTAGTTGCCAAGAGCGCCACTCCTCGCCAATGGGAGAACGAAATTACCGGGCCCCCTCCTCATTTTTCCCAGGGATAAGGTGATAGGTATGCTAAAGTTAGATTGCTAAAAATTATTGTCAAGTATTCAGGATAGATTAGGCGGGAACTTCTTACTGCCGGAATAGGCAATGGGCCATAAAGCCTACTGCACTGCGCCCATCATTTTCGCATTTTCCCCCCCGCGGCACGTACAAGGTCTTCAAGAGCCTGATAAGGCTGGGCGCCG
>JBKQKO010000033.1:0-2948 GCA_052147455.1 Desulfobaccales bacterium
AACTTGGGCACGATGCTGGCCTGCATCACGTCCTTGGGCAGGTCCACCAGGACCGGACCGGGGCGGCCGGAGCGGGCGATGTGGAAGGCCTCATGGATGGTCTGGGCCAGTTGGTTGATGTCCTTCACCAGGTAGTTGTGCTTGGTGCAGGGCCGGGTGATCCCGACGATGTCCACTTCCTGGAAGGCGTCGTTGCCGATGAGGGCGGTGGGCACCTGGCCGGTGAAGATCACGATGGGTATGGAGTCCATGTAAGCCGAAGCGATGCCGGTCACCGTGTTGGTGGCCCCGGGGCCGGAGGTCACCAGGACCACCCCCACTTTGCCGCTGGCCCGGGCGTAACCGTCGGCGGCGTGCACCGCCGCCTGTTCGTGGCGCACCAGAAAATGCCTGATCTGCGGCGTGCGGGTCAATTCATCGTAGATATCCAACACCACGCCACCGGGATAACCGAAGATGTCTTTGACTTCCTCCCGCTCCAAACACTTGAGTAAGATCTGCGAGCCGGTCAATTTCATGACATCCGTTCCTTGCCGCGGTATTTGGCCAGGATTTGCTCCATCCTATCGCGGCCGGCCAGCTTCAACTTCTGCAGCCTTTTGCGCTCCAGGGTTTCCGCGGCGGTGAGGTACGGCCGCCGGTTGAACTTATCCAAAAGCAGCTCATACTCATGGTGCTCGTCCCAGAATTTCTTTAATTCCGGGTCCTGTTCACACAGTCGCGCGATCAACTCCAGGTCTTGTTTCTCCATGGTTTCCCTTGCCTCTGGATTATTTTTTCTCTAAGGTACCCAAGATGCTAAAATAATATGAGATAATTGTCAATTGCTGCCAGCCCGGCTTCTCAGAAAAAGCCCCCCGGTGGTCCGCGGTCAGGGCGACGCCGCGATTCGCCTGGCAGCAAAAAAAAACAGGGCCGCCTGCGGCCCTGCCTGGAGTCTCGGAAACTGGGGAGTATCGGTTAATTCTGAGAAATCCTCCTTAGCCCCAGCGGAGGCGAGCCAGACAGGCAGGCGCCCGCGCCTGCCGCTACGACGGCTACCAGGACCGACGCAGCATTCCCCCTAATAAAATACCCAATCCTTGGCATCATTTCACCCTGCTCCACTTGCTAATGATTATTAGCTGGGCGAGAAGATTTTGTCAAGCCCCTCCCCCAAAGAAATTACCTCGACAGTACCTTAGCAGAATAAAAGGCCATGCCCCGCAGGACATGGCCTTTCTAAAATGGCCTGGCGGGACTGCAACCCCCGCATCGCGCCCCTCTATTATAATTACTTCGGGGGGCCCGGCTGCAGACTTTCCGGTCTTCAGGTCACTGATTATTAAATAATCATGATTTTGGGGAAATCAAGGGGAGGGCTGGGAATCCAGGCATTTTATTATTGCTAATTTCAAAAAGCGCATCTAGTTTGGCTAGCCCCTGATAAGCGGCGGCCACAGGCCGCCCTATAAAATTCCCCTCCCTGCCACCTTATAGGGCGGGCTGTGCCCGCCGCCTTTGCTGGCCCGGCCGCGTCCGTTCTCAAAAATTTTCTTGTCTACAGATAACCACCACGAAAAACCAAGTTTTCCTGAATATAAATGGCCGAAGGACAAGATTAGTCATTTCTGCCGGTTACCGGCGAAGCAGTCCCGGCCATCTCCGGCAAAGTGCCATTCAGAGGTTTCCCGCCTGGGAGAAGCTCTCCGCTGATGGTGCCCATATCAGGGATATTGGTCCAGGCCTTCCTGGGTACCCGGCTACCATCCAGATAGGCGAACACGGTACCCCGCTCGTTAGCAAACGCCTGGTTGTTGATGGAGATCATCACCTTCCGCCCCCCTTCGGTCTCCGGACCGATACGCACCTCGATTTCTTCCGGCTTGGGATAAGGTATCCCCTCCAATCTAAGGGTCTCACCTTCCTTGATCGGTCCCAGGAGGCCCAGGCGATAGTTGTAGAAGGCGCTTAGCGGATCCTGGATGGGACCCTTGAGAGCAGTGTGCCATTTGCGCACCATGACTCCCCTGTCCTCCTTCAACTGCCACAACTCCAACTGGCCTTTCTCGTAGTCGAAGCGGTATTCCTTCAGGTAGCGTTTATTCTTTTTCCGAGACTCCTCCCGGTAAACCAGGGGCACAAACTTCCCATACCGCCAGATCATCTCCGTCTGGTAACTATCGCGGCGCGCCCCGGCCAGGGCCTTCATCAATCCCTGGGGTTCCCCGGAGAGCTCCACCAGGTAGCGGCCGGGTCCCAGGCTGGTCAAAGTCAGCCGAACCCGGGCCACCTCCTTCCACAAGAGATATTCCACCCGGAAGTTCAAATCCTCCAGCAATTTCCCCTGAGCCACTACAGCCTGGGCCGCTGTCCCCGGCTCAGCCAGGCCTGCTGCCGGACAAAAGAGGTTGGACAGGAACAGCAAAATCAGAAAACCGCTGAGCGGCATCATTCCCGATCCTCTCCCGGATCGCCGGCGGGCGGCGGGCTCCAGACCCCCGTGGCGAAACGGTTGTGCCACCACTTCATGAGGTCATCTTGGTCAGAACTTTCCACCAGCTCGATGCGGTAGCCTTCAATATATTGGATTATGCGCTGATAGGCGGTGTTAAGCTGCTGCATGCGGCGGCGATATTCCCCTTCCTGAGCAGCCGGGGCCCGGTCTGGATGCCAACGCCGCGCCGCCCGGCGATAGGCGGCCCGAACCTCATGATGACTGGCTCTTTGACCCAGTTCCAAAAATTGGCGGGCTTCTTCTAAGGTCATGCTTTCGCCCCGGAAAGACATGGTTAATCAATGGATTGTCCAGGTTTTGCACTAAGTATTAAAGGGAGCGAAAAAGAGATTGAATTCCCCCTCACCCTTCCCTCTCACCCATAGGGGGAGAGGGAATAAAGCTGGAACCCTATTCATGCTCCCGTTAATAACTGACTACACAGGCCAGAGGTTTAGTAGGGGCGACCCGC
>JBKQKO010000034.1:0-22781 GCA_052147455.1 Desulfobaccales bacterium
TTGGTAAAATGTAATGATAACCACGGAGTTAAAATTGGATAACCGGGAGAAGAGGGGGGCGTCCTATCAATGTATACGGCAACAAGATTAGGTGGAGAAAATTACAATATTTCGCAGTTAAACTATCTGCCCGCTACTGCTTTTTTTCTTCCTTGCGGCTGGCCAGGAGGCGGCGAATCTCCTCCATGAAGTCGGTGGCGTCGGTGAAGTGGCGATAGACCGAGGCGAAGCGCACGTAGGCCACTTCATCCCATTGGCGCAATTGCGCCATCACCCGTTCGCCGATCCAGGTGGAGGCGGTCTCCCGCTGGCCGCTCTCCAGCATCTCCCGTTCCAGGCCGTCCAGGAAATTCTCGATGGCGTCAATGGAAACCGGCCGCTTCTCGCAAGCCTTAATGATGCCTTCGTATAACTTGGACCGCTGAAACGGTTCCCGGCGGCCGTCCTTCTTCACGACCAGGGGCCTGGTCTCCTCCACCTGCTCGTAGGTGGTGAAGCGCCGCTGGCAGTGGAGGCACTCCCGGCGGCGCCGGATGGCATTGGCCTCCCGGCTGGGGCGGGAATCGATCACCTTATTGTCGGTGCTGTGGCAGTAAGGGCAGCGCATAGTAAAATACAACTTTCCGTTTCCGGCTCACCGCTGTCCGGCAGATATTACTTGAGCTAGCAAATAAAACAGCCCCATCATAAAAAGCTCTTTGATTTTATCGCAGGTTTAAGGAAACGGGTAAATATTTCCACAAGCCTCAGGTTTTGACCTTTAGAGGAGAGATAACGATGGGGCTAAACGGCATGAAGTATGGTCCGCCGGACGAGAGAGCTGATACCGCAGCGCCTTAGCGGAAACCGATAACCGGAACCGAAAACCGTCTTATCAGGGCTCGGTCCATTCCTCGGCGAACAGGGGAAACTGGGCGCAGAAGTCCTGCACCTGGTCCGCCAGTCTGGCCAGGAGATGGGTATCCACGGGGGAGCTAAGGGCCCGGTGCATGAAGTCGGCAACCACCTCCATCTCCTTCTCCTTCATGCCTCGGGTCGTGAGGGCCGGGGTGCCCACCCGGATGCCGCTGGTGATGGTGGGGGGGCGCTGGTCGAAGGGGATGGTATTTTTGTTGACCGTGATGCCGGCCCGGTCCAGGGCCTCTTCCGCCTCGCGGCCGGTGAGGCCGGTGGCGTTCATGTCCACCAACAGGAGGTGGGTATCGGTGCCGCCGGCCACCAGGCGGTAACCCCGGCGGATAAAGGCGTGCCCTAAGGTGCGGGCGTTGGCCACGATCTGCGCCTGGTAGCGCTTGAAGCACGGCGCCAGGGCTTCCTTGAAAGACACGGCCTTGGCGGCAATGATATGCATCAAGGGACCGCCTTGAATCCCCGGGAAGATCTGGCTGTCCAGGGACTTGCCGTATTGGGCCTGGGCCAGAATGAGGCCGCCCCGGGGGCCGCGCAGGGTCTTGTGAGTGGTGGAGGTGACGAAGTCCGCCTCCGGTAGGGGATTTGGATGGAGCCCCCCGGCGATCAGACCGGCGATATGGGCTATGTCTACCAGGAGATATGCCCCCACCTCCCGAGCGATCTCGGCAAACTTGGAAAAATCCAGGATCCGGGGGTAGGCGCTGGCGCCGGCGATGATCATCTTGGGCCGGTGATTCAGGGCCAGTTCCCGTACCGCGGCGAAATCCACTTCTTCGCTCTGGCGATCCACTCCGTAGGTCACTGCTTTAAAGAGGCGGCCGGAAAAATTTACCGCGGCTCCGTGGCTCAGATGACCGCCGTGGGACAGGTCCATGCCCAGGATGGTGTCTCCGGGCTTCAGGCAGGAGAAATAAACGGCCATATTGGCCTGGGTGCCGGAATGGGGCTGGACGTTGGCGTAGGCCGCGCCGAAGATCTCCTTCACCCGGCTCAGGGCCAGGTTTTCGGCGGTGTCCACAAATTCGCAGCCGCCGTAAAAGCGCCGACCCGGATAACCTTCGGCATACTTGTGGGTCAGGATGGAGCCCTGGGCCTGGAGGACCGCGTTGCTCACGAAGTTTTCCGAGGCAATCAGCTCCAGCTTATAGAGTTGCCGCTGCCGTTCCCGCTCGATTACCGAGTAAATGGCAGGATCAACGCGGGCCAAGTCGTCCATCGGGTCCATTACGGGGTAGCTCCGGCCGGGTGTTTCTCCCGGGCCAACCGTTCCAACAAATCAAGGCGCTCCTGATGGCGGCCGCCTTCAAAGGGGGTGCCCAGCCAGGTGCGGACTATCTCTTTGCCGAGATCGGGGCCGATAACCCGGCCGCCCATGACCAGGAGATTGGCGTTGTTATGCCGTCTGCACATTATGGTGGCATAAAGGTCATGGCACAGGGCCGCCCGGATGCCCGGAAAACGGTTGGCCATGATGCTCATCCCCAGGCCGGTGCCGCAGATCAGGATGCCCCGGCTTCCGGGCCGGTCCAACAAGGCGTCCACTACCTTTTTCCCGAACAGCGGGTAATGCACCGATTCTTGGGCATTGGCGCAGCCGAGATCCAAAACCTCCGCCTGCAGTTCGTGCAACAGTTGGACAATCTCTTTTTTCAGGGCAAAGCCGGCGTGATCGCAGGCAATGGCGATGGCGCCTCCGGCCTCAGGCGGCCCGGGCGGTGACGAAGGTGATGACATCCTGGACGGTCCTCAGCTTTTCCGCTTCCTCATCAGCGATTTCCATGCCAAATTCTTCTTCCATGGCCATGATCAGCTCCACCAGATCCAGGGAGTCGGCCCCCAGGTCATCCACAAATACCGCCTCCGGGACGACCTCGGAGCGTTCCACCCCCAATTTGTCCACGATTATGTCAATTACCTTATCTTCATTTGCACCCATCGAAGAAACCTCCTATTTTCTGTTAAATCATCAGCATGCCGCCATTAACATGAATCACCTGGCCAGTGATGTAAGCCGCGGCCTCCGAGGCCAGGAAGGCCACCGTTTGGGCCACCTCCTCGGGAGTGCCGAAACGGCCCAGGGGAATCTGAGCCAGCATCTCTTCCTTAACTTTGGCCGGCAAAGATTCGGTCATTTCCGTCTGAATGAAGCCGGGGGCCACGGCGTTCACGGTAATATTGCGGGAGGCCAGCTCCCGGGCCACCGATTTGGTCAGGCCGATCAACCCGGCCTTGGAGGCAGCATAATTGGCCTGGCCCGGGTTGCCCATCACCCCCACCACCGAACTGATGTTGATGATGCGTCCGAAGCGCTGCTTGACCATGGCCTTGCTCACCGCCCGCATGCAATTATAAGCCCCTTTGAGGTTCACCGCCAGCACGGCGTCCCACTCCTCCTCCTTCATGCGCAGGATGAGGTTGTCCCGGGCGATGCCGGCGTTGTTCACTAAGAGATCCAGGCGGCCGCTCTCCTTCAGGATCTCATCCACAGCCTGCTGCACCTGCCCGGCATCGGCCACGTTGAATGCGACCAGTTTTGCCTGGGCCCCCTTGCCGGTCACCTCCTGCTGGGTCCTGGAGGCCTCTTCTCCCAGGGCGATATCGTTAAGATAAAGGGTCAACCCGGGGCGGGCCAGGAAAAGCGCGATGGCCCGGCCGATCCCCCGGGCGGCGCCGGTTACCAGGGCCACTGAGGCCATCTGCATCATAATGAGTTACCGTTTACAATCAATTAGTTAAGCCGCACTACACCCATCGCGGCCTGGCATCGGGGTGAAAGGCGACGCTGGGTTAATTAAATAAATCGAATTTCACCAAATTGAAAGAGGTTTCTTATACTTTTTTTCACGTAGGGGCGATTAAAACCAGGCAATTTAGCCAAGACCAGCGATGGGAGGGCGGCCACCCTCACCGCTCATCCCCGGTCCCGCTTGATTTCTTGTATCAGCGCGGGGATGATCTGAAACAGATCGCCCACCAGGCCCACATCGGCCACCTGGAAGATGGGGGCTTGGGGGTCCTTGTTGATGGCCACGATGAAATCGGAGGACTGCATGCCCACCAGGTGCTGGGTGGCGCCAGAAATGCCGCAGGCGATGTAGATCTTGGGGGCCACGGTCTTGCCCGTCTGGCCGATCTGGTGGGCGTAGGCGAGCCAACCCGCGTCCACCGCGGCCCGGCTGGCGCCCACCGCGCCGCCCAACAGGTCCGCCAGTTCCTCCAGCATCCCAAAATTCCCGGCCTCTTTCAGCCCCCGGCCGCCGGCGACAATCACCTGCGCCGCGGACAAATGCACCCGCTCCTTGAATTCGGCCACCGTGGCCAGGAAGCGGCTGCGACGCTCTATGTCTAAAAACGAGGCGTCCACGGGGATCACCGCGGCCGCAGGCTTGGCCGCCGCGGGCCGGGGTTTGAAGACCCCGGGGCGAGCGGTGGCCATCTGGGGAAAGGTGCGGGGAGTGATGATGGTGGCCATGATGTTGCCGCCAAAGGCCGGGCGGGTCTGTAATAGCAGGCGCTTTTCCCGGTCGATGGCGAAGGCGGTGCAGTCGGCGGTGAGGCCGGTATGCAAGGCCGCGGCCACTCGCGGGATGAAGGCCCGGCCGGCGTAGGTAGCCCCGGCCAGGATGATTTCCGGCCGGAACTTCCGGGCCAGCTCAGCTAAGGCGGTGGCGTAGGGCTCTTCCAGAAAATCCTGCAGGCTCGGGTGTTCCACCAGGTAAACCTTGTAAGCCCCGGCGGCCAGCAGCTCCGGGGCCAGGGAGGCCACCTGATTTCCCAGGAGAACCGCAGCCAGAGGGGTCTGGAGCTCTTCGGCCAGCCGCCGCCCTTCTCCCAGCAGTTCCGCGGTCACCGGGGCCAGGACCCCGCCCCGCTGCTCGGCAAAGATCCAGACCCCATCCGGCGGCACATCTGGCCGGAGACCGGGACCGGTGGCCGCAGGCAGGGCCAGGGCTGCAACCTCGCAAACCTCCACGCAGGCGCCGCAGAGATTACAGCCCTCTCCAATGACCAGGGTCTCGCCCTCCAGGCGCAGGACCCCGAAGGGACAGACATCGACGCACTGGCCGCAGGCGATACATTTCTCGGGGTAAAAGACGAGGCTCATATACGGTTTTCGGTTTCTGGTGGCGCAGGCGTCCCGCCTGCGGAAGTTTATTTTGGTAGCCGCAGGCTTTAGCCTGCGCTGTAAGCGGCGCTGGCGTCCAGCCGCTGAAACACCGGCTGGAGGCCTGTGCCACTTGCACCTACATTGCTGCTTCCTATACATGATGGTGCGCAGTGCGCACCCTACAGGAATTCTCCGTAGTGGGGACCCGTTGGGTCGCCCGGGCGATCCAGCGGATCGCCCCTACGGCGCTCAGCTCTTGCCCTGATAGCCGCAGGCTAAAGCCTGCGGCTACATAAATAAGATTATCTATCCACCGTATTTAATATTTGGGTCTTTTTCTTCAGGGTCCTGATGCCCAGATAAATTGCCAGGCTGCAAGCGAAAATAATCAACCAGTTCTTATCTAACCTGAGTCCGCCGTTTTGCAGGCTGTCCTGGAGAATCGCCAAAACCGTAAAAGAAGTGATGGTGGCGAACCAGGACGAATATTCCCGCTTCAGGGCCGATTTCCAGGAAAACGGCAGGGAGGGCGCCCTCCAGTTCTTGAAATGGGGAATCATGGCCGGGGTGCCGGCCGCCCAGGTCGTGAAGGAGGCTCTGAATCTTTCCCGCAAAAACGCTTCCTCGGCGAAGATGATCCTTTCATAGAATAAGATGAAGCATAAAATGACGATGGCGCTGCACCACCATACCTTGATAAAGAGGGACAACCCCAGCCAGATCAGGAAATTGCCCAGGTAAAGGGGGTTCCGCACCAGGGAATACATCCCCGTGGTGTTCAGGGTTTCGGCCACCTGGCCCCGGGTGTTGCGCCCCGAGGTGCCCCAGGGGGCAAAACCCACGGTAAAGAACCGGAGCCCCAGGCCGGCCAGGGAGACCAGCAGGCAGCCTATTTGCCAGGGCCGGTCCGGGTGCTGCGGCGAAGCCGCGCCGGGCTGACTCAACAACGCCGCCAGGAATAACACGGCCAGGAAGAGCGGCAGGTAACTGCGCCAGCGGAAAAACCGGTTGCCGAGGCTTTCGAACTCTTCTTGCAGCGCCATTAGAAGATATCAGCGGTTTAGCTATTAATGGGAGCGGAAAAGAGATTATTTCCCCCTCACCCTAACCCTCTCCCCCATCGGGGGAGAGGGGATAAATAATGCTCCCATTAATAGGACCAAAGGTGAAAGATTATGGGCTCGCCGCTTCTTTCGCCTGACGGCGGTAACCGGCGGCCTATTCAGAGTAGGGGCGGGTTTTAAACCCGTCCACTATCGGAGTGGCTTGGCGCCTCGTTATCCTAAACCGCGGCTTTGAAGATTTCTTTGAGCCGCGGCCAGAGGCGGCCGGCCAACTCTCCGGGCTCCCCGGTCCAGATTTCCGCGCTGCCCCGGGATGGCGGCGGAAAGACCTTCACCACCTGGGTGAAGGAACCGGCCAGGCCCACCTGCTCGGGGCTCAGATCCAGGTCAGCCAGGCCCCACACCGGGATGGCCTCGTTCCTGGCCCTCAATTTGGCCTTGAAGGAGGGGAGCCGGGGCTCGTTGATCTCCTTGACCACGCTGATCAAGGCCGGAAGTTTAACTTCCACGGCATCATAACCATGATCCAGGAGGCGCTCCACCTGCAAAGCCCCGTCATCCAGGAAGCTGAGCCGGCGGGCCCAGGAGGCGCAAGGAATCTCCAGGATGGCGGCCAGCATGGGCCCCACCTGGGCGGTGTCGCCGTCGATGGCCTGCTTGCCGGTAAATATCAGGTCGGCGCTCCCCATTTTCTCGATGGCCCTGGCTAAAGTGAGGGCGGTGGCCCAGGTGTCGGCGCCCGCGAAGGCGCGGTCAGAAAGGAGCACCGCGGCGTCGGCGCCATATCCCAAGGCCTGGCGCAGGGCCTCCTCGGCCTGGGGCGGGCCCATGGTGAGCACCGAGACCCGGCCGCCCCGGGAGTCCTTGACCCGCAACCCCTCTTCCAGGGCGTAGAGGTCGAAGGGATTGATGATAGCCTTGACCCCTTCCCGCTTCAGGGTATGGGTCACCGGGTCCAGGCGGACTTCCTGGGTGTCGGGGACCTGTTTTATGCAGACGATGATATGGAGCATGGCTTAAGAATTTATTAAAACGAATGATGTGGTATTTTTTCGCTGTGAGCTGCATAAGGCAGCTACATCTTTTTTGCTGCTATCTGCTCTATATTTCCCCAGTTCACCACCCGGCTTGTTGAGTGCTGATATGCTCATCATAGATGCCTCTCAGAGCCTGCTGGCATTCTCTTGTTGACTCCTCTTTGAAAAATCGAAAAATTTCCACACGGGTCATATTGACCAGGGGGGCAGGAGTCCCTTCCCGGGGTTTACATTTTCTTTGCTGTATCCAACCCCTATGTTGACATACTAGCCCAGATTATGCTATTCAACTGTCGTCCTATGTTCGAATACGACAAACTTCGTACAATCCATCTTGCTCCGCCAAGGCCTTATTCCAACCCTACCTACCACACCTGATGGACGTTTCAGAGATTGAATCAAACTCCCATTTGCAAAAATGTCTATTCGTTCCGCTTGCACTGACACAGTGAATTCGACAGGCAATCCACTCTCGATCTTCATGGGAGTCTTGTCTGTTATATGTTCGTAGCCACGATAGGCCTCTTCTCCATGGAATCCAACGCGCTCAACAAGAATCTCAGATCCTGTTAGCAGAATGTTGTAGTAACGAGGAGCTTGTTTCTCTTCTTTCCAGCCAAATACAATGCCGGCATTCATGCCCAAAGTGCCTTCATTCGGCTGCGAAAAATTCGTAAACACTAAGGTTGCGTTGATCACAAATGGCGTCCTACCATACTCCGTCCTTGACAAAAGATATGCATGCATGCCAGATCCAATAATTCGCCCAATATCCTGGTCAAATATCCAATCACCAATCTTAATAAGCCTACTCCATGTTGCGTGCTCCAAGAAAATCTCTCTTCTTTCTTCATCCGGCCTGGCGAATTTTGTTACAGCCGATTGTCGAGCATCCACTGCGTTCTCAAGGATTGCCTCTGCCACTTTGACGAACGTTGCCTCCTGATCGCCAATTGAAGCTGATACCAAGGGGTTGGATGGGCTGTTAACTGCTTGGAACTGCGAGATATCTGGGTTTCTGAGAAACAGACTCGGACTGGCAATAATCGGCAGTATCAGAGCTCCTTCTTCCTCAGCCGCCTTCAGAAGTGGAGGCAACTCGTCCGTTCTAATAAAATCTGACGCTAAAAAGTCTGCGCTAATAATCAGTACGGCAATGTTGGCTTGCTCAACAGCAACGCGGATTTCATCGCGCCATTTCGAACCGGGCCTGATCCTCGTATCCTCCCAGAAATCCACTTCATGGTCTCTCCTCAGAGGAGTCAAGTGAACCTTTAATCTTTCTAGCCACTTCTTGTCGGAGTGACTGTAGCAAATAAAGACCTGGACTCGCTGTTCCTCTGGTTTCGACATAACACATTTTTTAACAAGCAAGCATTATTTTCTATATTAATTAAATGGTTATTTATTATGCGACTCAAGAAGAGCCCGGGAACCAAGAAATGGTGGGCAGTGCCCACCCTACATTTTAGAAAAGGCAAAAGTAAAAAGTAAAAAGGCAAAAATGGGCCGGCCTTGGAGCTTACTTTTGCCTTTCTAATCCCTAACCGCTGAACCCTAATCCCTAATCCCTGACCCCTGGTCCCTATTTCTTCCTCGAGTATTCCTTATTCAGCGCCAACCCAATAATATTCCGCATGATCTGGTTGGTGCCTTCGTAGATCTGCAGGATCTTGGCGTCCCGCATCATCTTTTCCACCGGGTATTCCCGCATGTAGCCGTGGCCGCCCATGACCTGCACCGCGTCCACGGTCACCTGCATGGCCATGTCGGTGGGGAAGAGTTTGGCCATGGCCCCTTCCTTGGAATAATCCTTGGGGCTGCTGCCGATATAGCGCGCCACCGCGTAGACCAGGGCCCGGGCCGCCTCGACCCTGGTGGCCATGTCGGCCAGTAGGTGCTGCACCGCCTGGAAGGAGAAGATGGGGACCCCGAACTGATGGCGTTCCTTGGCGAAGGAGGCGGCCTCATCCAGGGCCCCCTGGGCCAGGCCCACCGCCAGGGCTCCGGCGCCGGGGCGGGCGTTGTCCAGGGTCTTCATGGTGACAATGAAGCCCAGGCCCTCCTTGCCGATGAGGCGGTCTTGGGGGACGCGGCAGTCCTCCAGGACCACCTCCCGGGTGACCGAGGCCCGGATGCCCATCTTTTTCTCTTTTTTGCCGAAGGAGATGCCGGGATCATTCTTTTCCACCACCAGGGCGCTGGCGCCCCGGACCCCTTTGGTGCGGTCGGTGAGGGCAATGACGGTGTAGAAATCCGCCTCCCCGGCGTTGGTGATCCATTGCTTGGTGCCATTGAGGACGTAGGTGTCGCCGTCTCTCACCGCGGTGGTGGCAATCGCCCCGGCGTCGGAGCCCGCCTGGGATTCGGTGAGGCAGAAGGCGGAAAAAGCCTCACCCCGGGCCATGGGCGGTAGATAGCGGGCTTTTTGCGCCTCGGAGCCGAAAAGCAGCAACGGATAGGCCCCCAGGAAGCTGGCGGCATAGGTGGTGGCTACCCCCACACAGCCCTCCGCCAGGGCCTCCAGGACCAGGCAGTTCTCCAGACATCCCAACCCCAGGCCGCCGTAGGACTCCGGGATGACGGTGCCGCAGAGATCCGCCTGGGCCAGGTCCGCGAGGATGTCCCGGGGGAAGCTCTCTTCCTCGTCCAGTTGGGCCCGGATGGGCTTGATGCGCTCCCTGGCGATCTGGCGGGCCAGATCCTGGAGCATCCGTTGCTCCTCGCTGAGCAGATAGTCCATGTTTCTCCTTACTCCGCGGCTTTCGGCACCACCAGGCGCCCCTTATAAAAGCCGCAGGAGGGGCAAACGTGATGGGGCAGACGGGCCTCCCCGCATTTGGGGCAGTTGGACAACTGCGGCACCGGAAGATGATCGTGAGCCCGGCGCGTGTTCTTTTTAGAAATAGATTTCCTACGTTTGGGTAAAGGCACGGTATTTCTCCTTAGGCAAATTTGCCGGTAATGTCCGTTAAATTATCCATTGAGCTTCCCCAGCCGGGCCAGGGCAGCAGCGCTTGCCACCTTGCAGGCGCAGGTTTCCCCGTTGAGATTGGTCCCGCAGGTGGGGCATAAGCCCCGGCAGCTCTCCTGGCACAGCGGCTTCAAGGGCGCCAGCAGGATGATCTGTTCGCGCACCAGGGCCTCCAGGTCCACCGTCTCCCCGGAGTAAACATCCAGGTCCAATTCCTGGGCGGACAATTCCTGATCCCGAGCCTCGCTCTGGGGGGCGGGCACCAGCAGGACCTCAAACTCCGTGGCCACCTGGGCGGCAAAAGGCTCCAGACAGCGGCTGCAAGAGAGATCCAGGCACCCTTCCAGGTGCCCCCGGAGGAGGATGTCCCTGCCGTGTTTGGCCAGGGTCACCGCGCCGCGGATGTTCGCCTGGGTGAACTCCAGGCCGGGGTCTTCCTCCCGCCAGCGGTCGAACCACTCCTTTCCCAGCTGCAGGCTCAGTTCCTTGCCGGTTTCGGGAATGGATTTGACGGATATTTGCAGGGTCTTGTGGGTCTTCATCAAGAGAGCCAAAAAAAAGCTTGGCCACGATTCGTAAAGTTACTAATATAGAGAAGTATATCAAGGTGTCAAGATTTTCAGGGAAAAACCTGGGGGCGGCGGCGCCCCATTTTTTCATGATATGAAAATTGCATTCATCGGCCAGCCCAACTGCGGTAAAAGTACCATTTTTAATTACTTCAGCGGTTACAAGGCTGCGGTCTCCAACTTTCCCGGCACCACGGTGAAATACACTGTCAGCCAGGTGGTGTTCCAGGGCGAGGCCATCACCTGCGTGGACCTGCCCGGGGTCTATTCCCTCACCTCCACCGACCAGGCCGAGCTGGAATCCAGGAATTACCTGTTATCCGGAGAGGCCGACGTCATCATCAACGTCATCGACGCCTCTCTCCTGGGTCGCAGCCTGGAGCTCACCCTGGAGCTGATGAGTCTGGAGCGCCCCCTGGTGGTGGCCTTGAACATGATGGACGAAGCCGACCGCAAGGGGATCAGCATCGACGCCGGGAAGCTCTCGGAACTCCTGGGGGTGCCGGTGGCGCCCACCGTGGCCGCCGCAGGACGGGGCCTGACCGAACTTTTAGAGGAGGCAGTTAAAGCCGGGCATACCGGGGTGCGTCCGGCCCAGATTCTCTTCAGCAGCGACATAGAGCAGGAGATCGCCACCCTCAGCGACCGCCTGGACCGCGAGCGAACCTGTGAACTGGACCTGCCCCGCCGCTTTCTGCTGGTCAAACTACTGGAGGACGACCCTTATTTGATGGAGGAGGCGGGGCGGCGTCAACCCCACTGCCTGACGGCAGTCAAGGAGCAACAGCAGGTCCTGGTTGACAGCCACGGCCGCCCCCCGGAGACCGTGATCGCCTCGGAACGCCACGCCTTGAGCAGCAATATCTTCGAACAGGTGGCGAGGGTCAAGCCCGCGGAAAAGCCGGATTGGCGCCAGCGCCTGGACCTGGTGGCCACTAACCGCTTCTGGGGTTACGTATTGCTGGTCTTGATTCTGGGCCTCTTTTTTCAGATGGTCTTCAGGGTGGGCCAGTATCTGGAAGACTATCTCACCTCCTACCTGGATCTCGCCCAAACTTTGGGGCAGACCTGGCTGGGTAGCCAGACCCTGGCCTACACCGTCGCCGATGGACTGCTCATGGGCATCTTCGGGGGGGTGGCCATCGTTCTGCCCTATCTGGTTCCCTTCCTCATGGGTCTGGCAGTCCTGGAAGACAGCGGCTATCTACCCCGGGTGGCCTTTTTGATGGACAACCTCATGCACCACATGGGCCTCCATGGCAAATCCATTATCCCTTTCATCCTGGGCTATGGCTGCAGTGTGCCCGCGGTGATGTCCACCCGCATCCTGGAGAGCCCCCGGGACCGATTGGTGGTGGCCATGCTGGCCATACTCATCCCGTGTTCGGCCCGCTCGGTAATTATCTTCGCCCTGGTGGCCTACGCCCTGGGGCCGTATTGGGCCCTGGGGGTCTACCTCTTCAACCTGGTGGTCATCGCCGCATTGGGCCGACTGTCCACCTTCCTGCTGCCGGAGGTCTCCCCGGGGCTGCTCATGGAGATCCCCGAATACCGAATGCCCACCTGGGTTAACGTGCTCCGCAAGTCCTGGCACAGTTTGAAGGAATTTATCGTAGTGGCCTGGCCCATCCTCATCCTGGGCAGCCTGGTCCTGAGCCTGCTGAAATATTTTGGCTTCGAGTCTTACGTGAATGAGGCCTGCCGCCCCTTCACCACCCTTTTGGGGCTGCCTGCGGCGGTGGGAGTCACCCTGCTCTTCGGGATCATGCGCAAGGAACTATCCATCATCATGCTCACCGAGGCCCTGGGCACCACCCACATCACCGAGGCTCTGAGCAAGACGCAGCTTCTCACCTTCACCATCTTCGTGCTCTTTTACATCCCCTGCGCCGCCACCATCGCCGCCTTGAGCCGGGAGATCGGCTGGAAGGGCGCGGCCGTAGCGGTGGTGAGCACCCTGACCCTGGCCACCGGTCTGGCCCTCCTGGCCCGGGCCTTCGGGGTGCTGGTATTTTAGAAGGGCAGCTTGGGTGAGGGCACGGGGCCGGCGGCAGCGGATTGCGGCCCGTTAGGGCGGCTGGGCTAGCCCGCATTAGGGGCTGGCAGGGAGCATGGATTTTCTACGGCGGCCGCTGGCCGCCGTTTTTCTTTAGGGTGAGTCGCCCCGATGTGGCTCGATTTTGGCAGGCGCCGAGGCAAGCCTTGGCGCCTTCCAAGAATCAACTAAATGGCGATTATTTATAAAGCCGGTAGAGCACCTGGCCCCGGCACGAGCTGCCACAAAGGGAGAAAACGCAACAGGCCAGGGCATAGATGCCGGAGAAAGATACCGTGGAAAACAGAAAGAAATCCAAGTTAATCACCTGCCTATCATTGATTTGCGAGATACTAATCCTTCACTAGGTTAGACAATCAAACGCTGATATTGTTAATAATTATGAGATTTTCGAGATGGGGGAGCATGTTTGGGCAGGATTGCCTGAGGCAAAAGGTGGGAGAGCTCCCTCAGGGCAGGTTGCCAGGGGGCGCCCAGGGGTGCGCCACCTAACGGGTGGACCCTAGCGCGTCAGCCAATGGCAGTCACGGACGGTGGCGAAGGCGTAGGGATAGATCCATTGCAGCAGGAAAAAGGCATAGAAGCTGTAGATGACGCCATAGACGAAATCCAGGTCCCGTTCCAGCCATAAATAATAGATTAAATTCAGCAGGGAACCAAGCGCCAGCAGCCACAGCAGGTTGAGGATCATGGCGGGATAAGCCGCGATGGAGGCCAGCAGGAGTGGAAAGAAGAGCAAGGCCAGAGGATATTCCAACTGGCTCAGAAAGAATTCCACCACCGGCAGGAGGCGATGTTCGGTGCGGTAGCGGGTAAAGAGATAGCCCAGTTGGACGAAGGATTCCCGTACGTTGCCCCGCTCCCAGCGCAGGTACATGTTGCAGACCCCGCGGTAGGTTTCGGGGACCAGGGTATGGACCACCGCGGTGCGCTGGTAGCAGGTGTAGTAGCCGGCCCGCAGGATAAAATTAGTCAGGGCCCGGTCTTCGCTGTGGTGGCAGGGGGCCCCCAGAAAGGTCTGGCGGCGCCAGGCGGACAGGATGGGCAGCAGGGCGCCGCGCCTGTAGGCCGATAAGGAACCCGGGGTGCAGATCACGGTGCGATACCAGGATTGGGCGGCCCGCAGGTAGTCAAGGTTAATAAAGCGCACCCCCTGCATCTTGCCCATCAGGCTCTGGTGGCGGTTGAAGACCTTGACGTTGCCGGCCACCGCCCCCATCTTTTCATCCTGCATCAGGGGGGAGACCAGGTGGCGCAGGGCCTCCGGTTCGATGACGCTGTCTGAGTCCACAGTAACGAAGACTTCCCCCCGGCCCTGGCTGAACCCGGCATATAGAGCCTCTTTCTTGCCGCGGTTGGCGGCGAAGCGGATGGCCTTGACCAGGTGGGGAAAGCGGCCGCAGGCCCGTTGGATAAATTCCCAGGTATCATCCCTGGAGCCGTCATCGATGCAAATGATTTCCAGGCGGTCGGCCGGGTAGTCGGAGGCCGCCACGTGGGACACGGCCTTCTCCACCATGGCCCCTTCGTTATAGGCCGGGATGATGACGGTCAGGGTGGGCCAGGGCCCCTGTGCCAGCGGGTAGGGGCGATAGCCGGCCCAAAGGCTGGTGCGCAATATCTGTAAGGCCAGCAGCATCAGGGCATAGGCGCGGGCCAGGCCCAGCAACACGGAGCCGTAAACGTGGCCGCTGAGCCCCTGCCAATAGGCACCCAGCGCGCCCCATTCGTAGGCCATCCAGAAGGTCAGCGCCAGCAGCAGGGGCACCAGCAGCTTGATGAGGGGGTCCGCCTTCAGACTCCGGATCGTGCCGGGACCGGGGGGGGCCGAAACTTGCGAAAAAGCCGCTGGTTGGGAAACGGCTGATATTTTCTGGGGCATAAGGTCTCGGGCCTCCATCCGGGAAAAACCCCTGATCCTCAAAGCTGCCGGCAGCCCAGGAGCATGCGGATAATATTACGATAACAGAGATCAACGGTTGCCGGCAGGAAGAGCGCCTGCCCGTCCCGTTTTTGATACCGCGGCCGCAGGCTGCTGTCAAGGGGTCTTGGCAGTGGCAGGTTTCAGATTTTATCTTTATGGTTTGGTAGCCGCAGGCTTTAGCCTGCGCCCATATTATTTAGTAATATAAAATGGTTAACCTTGCGGTTATATTTTAAAGGCCTAAAGATGAAGGCCAATTTTTATAAAGGTATTTCTGCAACATGACACCAGCTATCCGGACCTGGTAGCCCAGGCCTCTGGCCTGTGGGTTACCAAACTGCCAATTTACAGGAGCGCAGGCTAAAGCCTGCGGCTACAGAACCTGTTACTCAGGCGGGCAGCTCCTGGCGAGCCGGGGGAAGGCCACCGCCAGGCCGGGGGGCAGGGTAGGGGGGTGACCCGGTTTGAGGAGGTGGAGCAGCTCCAGGGCGTTAGCCACTGCCTGGCCGGCTGGGTGGTTGTTGAAGATGACGTAGACTTGGGGGGCCTTGGCCATCAGCTCCCGGGCGCGGTCCGCCAGCTCCGCCAGTTCTTCCGGGCTGTACAGGTAGTCATAACGGGCCTGGCGGTCCTCCCCGAATTGGAACCAGGCCTCCCGCCTGCGGCCATGGCAGCGCAGGTAGCCGCGGGGCCCGGTGACCCAGCGGGTGGCCCCCATGGGATAGGAGACCTGGGGCTGGTCAATATTGCAAAAATCGAACCCCGCGTCCTGCAAGAACTCCCGCACCGACTGTTGTTGCCAGGACCGATGCCGGACCTCCAGCGCCACGGGGTATTCCCCTAAGTGGGATTTGAGGCTCAGCAGGTATTCCCGGTTTTCCCCGGTGTTATGGAAGGAATAGGGAAACTGGGCCAGGAGCACCCCCAGGCGTCCGGCGGCCTGAAGCGGCGACAGCCCCTCCTTAAATCGGTCCCATTCCGGGGCGGTCCCCCGGCGTTCGTGGGTAAAAATCTGCCAGAGCTTGGCGGTGAAGCGAAACTCCGGATTAGCCGCCACCGCCTCCAGCCAGCGGGCTGCATAGTTAGGGGCGATGGGCCGGTAAAAGGTGACATCGATCTCCACCACGTTAAAGAGCGTCGCCAGGAAGGCCAGACGGCCGGCGCCCTTTACCGCGCCGGGATAAACCACCCCCTGCCAGTCGGGATAATCCCAGCCGGCCGTGCCGATGTAAAGTTTGCGGTTTTCGGTTTTCAGGTTTCGGTTGGCGTTGGCGGAGGCAGGTATATGGTCCGGTTCAGGGATCAGTGCTGACATTGAGCCAAGGGATGAGACGCCATTTCCAGGGCCTTGCCGGCTTGGGGCTGCTGTTCCCGGGCCACCACCGCCTTCAAGGCTTCCAGGGCCACTTGCAACTGGGAATCGTCCGGTTCCAGGGCGGTGAGGCGCTGGGTGGCCAGCCCCGGCCAGAGCAGGAAGCGGGCCAGGAAATGGTCCCGATGTTCGCCCCCCCAGCGGATGATTTCATAGGAAATGGCGGCAATGGGGAGCATCAGGCCCACCTTGATGAGCACCTGGAGAAGATTGTTGGCCAGGCCGCTGTGGGTCAAAGCAGGAAACAGCGGGAAGAAGACCGCGAAGATCAAGATGCTCACCAGAAGCACTACCAGGATGAAGGAGGTGCCGCAGCGGGCATGAGCGGTGGGGTGGCGCCGGGCGTACTCCACTTCCAGGGGCTGGCCCGACTCAAAGGTACAGATAGACTTGTGTTCGGCGCCGTGATATTGGAAGACCCGGCGGATATCAGGGAAAAAGGAGATGCCCCAGAGATATAACAGGATAAAGGACGCCTTGATGAGGCCATCGATGAGGTGGAAGGAGAGGTCCGCCGGGGTGAGGGCATGCCCCAGCAGACGGCCGCCAAAACCGCTGAGCCAGTGGGGCAGAAGGCCGAAGAGGAGGAAGGCCAAGAGGAAGGCGCCCCCCAGGGTAAGGGAGATACTGACCCAGCCCAGGGGCGGCTCGTCATCTTCCTCCTCCTGGAGAGAAGCCTGGGCTGAAAAGCTGAGGGCCCGGACCCCGATCACCATGGCCTCCAGAAGAATCAGGGGGCCCCGCAGCAAGGGGCGCTTCAGGACCGGGAGGCGCTCCGCCAGCGACTGGTAAGGCTCATCCTTGAGGCAAATGGAGCCGTCGGGACGGCGCACCGCGATGGCCAGGGCATGGGGGGAGCGCATCATCACGCCCTCCAGCACCGCCTGGCCTCCCACCGCCAGTTGGGTTTCCGCCGGCTTCATTCGGCCTTTTCGGCAGCCGCTTTTTCCAGGTGCGCGTATTTGCGCCGGAAGCGTTCCACCCGGCCGGCGGTGTCCACCAGTTTCTGCTTGCCGGTGAAGAATGGATGGCACTTGGAGCAGATCTCCACCCGGATCTTGTCGTTGGTGGAACCGGTGACGAACTCACTGCCACAGGCGCAGCCCACCGTGGTTTTTAGAAGTTTGGGATGAATGCCTGTCTTCATAACTCCGTTCCGCTTTCTATTTTAAATTTAATAGATAAGGTTAACTTAAAATTCGCCGAAAGCCACTGAAAAAAACGCTGCGGCCGCCATCGCCGCCGGGGGCGTTACCCTAACCCGACTCGGTCCCGCCCATCGCCAGCATGAATCTGTTCCAGGGCTTCCACCAATTATCCGGGAAGACCGCCTTTTCTACGCCGATATCTACCAGAAAATTGGTTAATAAGGTAATGCTAACCTTGCTAGCCAGATTGACAGGATTTTGGTTGTCCTTCCTATCGGGCCTAAACTACCTGGCTTGTCTCTCTCCCACGTCCCCTTTCCTGGGACTGGTTTTATTGGGGTCGGGAAAGGCCATTCAGAGGTTGCGCCATTGTGGCCGTAACACAGCGGATTGAAAAATTGAAGAGGCTCGATAAGCGCCTCCTGCTTATCGGCCTGGGGGGGCTGATTGCCGTCCTTTTATTGCTGGGATACTTGCTCCATGGCGGCGGCAGATCCACCGGGTTCAGCACGGTCCAGGTGAAGCGGGGCGACCTGGTGGCGGCGATCGGCGCTACCGGCACGGTCGAGCCGGAGCAGGTCGTCGATGTCGGCGCGCAGGTTGCCGGTATTATTCTGGCCTTCGGCCAGGACGAGCACGGAAATCCCGTCGACTATGGGTCGGTGGTGAGCAAGGGGGCGGTGCTGGCGCACATCGACGACACGCTCTATGTGGCCGCGGTCGAGATTGATAAGGCCTCGTTGCAACAAGCCCGCGCCAACCTGGTCAACGCCAAAGCCAACGTCCTGCAGATGAAGGCCAAGCTGTGGGAGGCTGAGGTGGACTGGCATCGCGCCCAGAAGCTCGGACCTTCCCAGGCATTGGCGCCCACCACCTATGATCAGTACAAGGCAAATTACGAGGTTGCCAAGGCGAACCTGGCGGTAGCCGAGGCGGCGGTGGCGCAGGCGGCCGCGGCGGTGGCGCAGGCGGCAGCCACTCTGAAAAAGGATGAAGAAACCCTGGCCTACTGTACCGTCAAGTCGCCGGTCGCCGGCGTCATCGTGGACCGCCGCGTCAATATCGGCCAGACTATCGTTTCCACTACCACCACTCCCAGCCTGTTCCTGATCGCCAAAGACCTCAAGCGCATCCAGGTATGGGCCTCGGTAAACGAAGCCGACATCGGCAATATTCACCCTGGCCAGCCGGTAACTTTCACGGTGGACGCCTTTGGCGATCAGGTTTTTCATGGCATTGTCGCCAAGATTCGGCTCAATGCCACCATGTCCCAGAACGTGGTCACCTACACGGTGGAGGTCAACTGCGACAATTCCGATGGCAAGCTGCTGCCCTATCTGACGACCAACCTGCAATTCGAAGTCGGCCGGCGTCAGAAGGTGCTGATGGTGCCGAACGCGTCACTGCGCTTCGCGCCGCGGTCCAGCCAGATAGCTTTTGAGTCAGGTGAAGCGCCCGAAAGCGCGCCCGCAGCGTCCAGGAACGAGGAGGAGCACATCACCAGGAGCGGGGCGTCTGCCTCCCGCGGCACTATCTGGGTCGCCCAAGGCGATAGAGTTCGGCCCATCGCGGTGCACGTTGGGTTGACGGACGGCGTCTGGACCGAAGTCAGCGGCAAGGGAATCACCGAGGGTCTGCGAGTGGTCACCGCGGAAGGCAAACGGGAAACTCCCGGCAGTCAAAGTACCGGCGCCAGTCCATTCATCCCGCAAATGGGGCGCTTTCGCGGCGGGCAAGGTCAACCCCCTCCCGGCGGCGGACGCTGAACCCGGCCAGGGGTATGCCGGATATGGAATTCATCGAACTCCACGACATCTGCAAGACTTACCACCTGGGTGAACTGGATCTGCCGGTGCTCAGAGGGATTTCCCAGCAGATCGCCCGGTCTGAGTTCGTGGCGCTGATGGGGGTTAGCGGCTCCGGTAAGAGCACCCTGATGAACATTATGGGTTGCCTCGATCATCCGAGCTCGGGTGAATACTGGTTCGACGGCCGGGAAATCTCCAGGCTGACCCCCAAAGAACGCGCCAGGTTGCGTAACCGCATGATCGGTTTTGTATTCCAGAGTTTCAACCTGCTGCCGCGGATGACAGCTTTTGAAAACGTCGTGATGCCGCTCATGTATTGCCGGGATAACCTCACTGAAGGCGAGATGGGACGGCGCGCCACGGAATTGCTCGAAAAAGTCGGGTTAGCGGATCGCCTGCATCACCGGCCGTCCCAACTCTCGGGAGGTGAACAGCAGCGGGTGGCCATCGCCCGTGCTCTGATTAATCATCCGCCAGTGCTGTTCGCCGACGAGCCCACCGGCAATCTCGACTCGCGCACCAGCGAGGAAATCCTCCAGACATTCCAGGAGTTGAACCACGCGGACCGCATCACCATTATCATCGTGACCCATGATCCTGGGGTCGCTCAGCATGCAGCGCGTATTATCCGCATCAGGGACGGCCTGATCGAGAGCACCGGGGCGTCAGGGACTGCCGGAGGCGCCTCGTGAAAATATACCGTACGTTGAAGATGGCCTCCCTGGCGCTGCGCCACAACATCATGCGCGCCGCGCTGACGACCTTGGGCATTGTCATCGGCGTGGCCGCGGTGATCACCATGATGGAGATCGGCAATGGGGCCAAGGTGGCCATCCAGCGCACCATGGCGAGCATGGGCGCCAACACTCTGGTGATCCTGCCGGGGGCCATGAGCATAGCGGGCGTAAACACCGGCTCCGGGGCTATGATGACGTTGACCCCGCAGGATTTGGAGGCGATCCTGAAAGAATGCCCGGCCGTGGTCTGGGCGGCGCCCATCGTGCGCGCCCGCGCCCAGGTGGTGTACGGCAATCGGAACTGGGTGCCGACTTACGTCTATGGCACCGCCCCGTTGTTTCTCGATATCCGCGATTGGACTGAAATGGCGGAAGGGGAAGCCTTTAGCGACCATGAAGTCCTGAACTCCAGCAAAGTGTGCCTGGTCGGCCAGACTATCGTCAGAGAGCTTTTTGGCGGCCAGTCGCCCCTCGGTAAGCATGTGCGCATCAGGAACGTAGATTTCAAGGTCATCGGCGTGTTGCACAAGAAAGGCGCTAATCTGATGGGCCTGGACCAGGACGATATCCTTTTGGCCCCGTGGACGACGATCAAATATCGCGTGGTCGCCGCCTCGCTTTCCGGCGGCAATCAGAGTTCTACAAGCCTCGCCAATACCGCCGAAGTCAATACGCTGAACATGGTCTACCCGGAGCTGCAGCAAAATCTTTATCCGGTGCCATCGACCACGGAGGTGACCGACACCGCACAACCGATTCGCTTCCCCAACGTCGATCAGATCCTGAGCGCCGCGTCTGCCGCGGATCAAATTTCTCCGGCCATCAACCAAATCAGCGCCTTGCTGCGGCAGCGGCACCGCCTGCGCGATAGCGATCCGGATGACTTCATCATTCGGGATATGACCGAGATTACCAAGACGATGAGTGCGACGGCAGAGATGATGACCAAACTGCTCCTGTGCGTGGCCATGATCTCGCTGCTGGTGGGCGGCATCGGCATCATGAACATTATGCTCGTCTCGGTAACCGAACGAACCCGGGAGATTGGGTTGCGTATGGCGGTGGGTGCGGAGCCGGGTGACATTTTGCGCCAGTTTTTGACCGAGGCCGTCCTGCTGTGCCTGCTGGGCGGAACTATGGGCATCCTGCTGGGGCGCGGCAGTTCCTACGTGGTATCTTTGGCGTTGGGCTGGCCGACGGCGGTTTCGGTGGGAGCGATCATCGCCGCGGTGCTCGTTTCGGCCAGCGTCGGCATCGCCTTTGGCTTTTACCCGGCCTATAAAGCCTCCCGGCTCGATCCCATCGAGGCGCTGCGCTATGAGTAAGTGGTACTTATGAAAACGAACCGGCAACTGCTTTGCGTAGCGATACTGTTGGCAGTCTGCAGTTTCATCGGGTTGCCGATAAGCGGCTGCATGGTCGGGCCCGACTATCACGTGCCGCCTCCTGAGGCGCCCTCCGGGTGGGCCGGCGTGACGGCAGCGCCGGCGCCGCCAGCACCTTCCGTGGCCACCGCGCTGCCGGCCGAACTGAGCCAATGGTGGAAACGATTCAATGATCCCACGTTGACTCAACTGGTGGAAGATGCCCTGAAAACGAACCTCGACCTGCAATTGGCCGTGGCTAATCTGCGGCAGGCACGAGCCGCACGCGGCATCGCCATTGCAGGTTTGTGGCCGGAGATCACCGCCTCCGGCGAATATCTGCGGGAAACTACCTCCGGCGCCACTGGCTCCAGCCCACCCTCAAAGACTACGGCGGCGGCGGCCGCGGTCCATCTGCCGCAAAATCTCTATCAGGCGGGTTTCGATGCGGTATGGGAGATCGACCTCTTCGGCGGGCTGCGACGCAATGTTGAATCGGCCAACGCCACTGTCCAGGCCGCCATCGAAGGCATCAGCAACGTGCAGGTCACCCTCGCCGCCGAGGTGGCGCTCAACTATGTGCAACTGCGCGGTTATCAACAGCAAATAGCCATCGCCCAAAAAAATCTGCAAGCCATGCAAAACACCGCGCTAATCACCCGCCAGAAAGCGGGGGCAGGGTTTAGCAGCGCCCTGGACGTCGCCAACGCCGAGGCCAGTGTCGCCACCACCGAAGCGCAAATTCCAGTGTTCGAGACCTCCGCGAAGCAGTCGATCTACGCCTTGAGCATACTGCTGGCCCGGCCTCCGGCCGACCTGTTGCAGCAGTTGACGCCGACGGGCGCCATCCCCGGGGTGCCGCCGCAGATCCCCGCCGGTCTGCCGTCTGACCTGCTGCGCCGCCGTCCCGACATCCGCCAGGCCGAAGCGCAACTGCACGCCGCCACGGCGCAGATCGGGGTCGCCACCGCAGATCTGTTCCCCAAGTTTTCGCTGACCGGCACGCTGACCTGGCAGAGCAACCTGCTGAATAGCTGGTGGACGGTGGCCAGTCGCACCGCTTCCTTTGGCCCAGCGGTGACCTGGCCGATTTTCCAGGGAGGGGCGATCGTCTCGAATATCCGGGTGCAGGAGGCGTTGCGTGATCAGGCCTTTATATCCTATCGCAAGACCGTGTTAGGCGCCTTCCAGGATGTGGAAAATGCACTGATTGCCTTTGCCAAGGAACAAGAACGCTACAAGTCGCTCAAAAACTCCGTCGCCGCTAACAGTAAAGCCCTTGACCTGTCGTTGCAGCTCTATACGGAGGGGATGCTCGAATTCCTTAACGTACTGGTCGCCCAGAACTCGCTCTACGCCGTCGAAAACGCGCTGGTGCAGAGCAACAGCAACATCTCCACCGACCTCATCGCCCTCTATAAAGCCCTGGGCGGCGGCTGGGAGGGGGAGCCGCTGCCGCCGGTGGCAAAAGAAGCGGTGGCGGAGAAAAAACCTTAGGCCCAAATCTGCAGGGGAGCGAGGCAGCGACCCCGTGCATGGCTTGAGCCCCAATAGTGTTCGGCAAGGTTTTTGCTATGAGGCATGTAGCGACTGTCTTTTCTGTCAAGCTGCCAGAGGCAGCTGTGGGTTCCAGTAGGTACGATTTTTGAGCATGGCATTGAGTATCACCAGGAGTTTGCGCATGCAGGCGGTAAGGGCCACCTTAGGC
>JBKQKO010000035.1:0-63264 GCA_052147455.1 Desulfobaccales bacterium
TCCCCCACCTTGGCCAGTTCCTCCCGGAGCAGGGAGCGCATCAACAATTTTTCTTTGATCCACACCGGCATGGCCATGAGGAAGCTCCTCAGGCCTCGGGGGGCAAAGCCGTGGTAGGTCTCCAGCAGACGCTCGAACTTGAGGTACGGCTTATCGTAAAAGGCCACCGCACTCAGGTCGCTCAGCTTCAACCCCGACTCCGACATGACGTAGGCCAGGGCGTTCGCAGGAAA
Organism: Desulfobaccales bacterium; assembly: GCA_052147455.1. GTDB lineage: Bacteria > Desulfobacterota > Desulfobaccia > Desulfobaccales > 0-14-0-80-60-11 > JAPLJC01. Next base: position 234 of record JBKQKO010000035.1, read on the forward strand.
GTCCGGGTCGTGCTTCTTGCGGGTGAAGCGCTCTTCCTGGGCCGCGGCGACGATCTGGCCGTCCACCAAAATGGCGGCGGCGCTGTCATGGTAAAAGGCGGAAAGCCCGAGAATGGCGGGGGGCAAAGATCAAATCCCCGTTAAAAGATGGTATAGATAAAGGGAGCGATAGCCGAACCGCTGGCAAAGATCATCAGCGCCCCGAAGAACAGCAGGGTCAGGATGATGGGCAGCAGCCAGAATTTTTTCCTAACCTTTAAAAAGCCCCACAAATCGCGAAAAAAATCCATAAATTTCTCCTGTTTCTCATATCCTGCGCTCCCCAGCCGGGCTTGGGAGCCGGTCGGCGAAATAACCTTCAGAGGTGCCGTAGTTAATAAGGATTCGCCAAGTCCCGTTCCTGGATCGCCCCCTGGCGCTCCACGAACACCGAGTTGCTTCCTTTCTTCCATTTCCCCAGTTGCAGGGAGTCAGTCCCCAGCCACCGCCGGATCAAGCCGACGGGGGTGACCACCAGAAAGAAGATCAGGGTGAGGACAATCTTGGAGACCACCTGGCCCAGCAGGTGGGAGAGCCCGAACCAAAGCCCGGCCAGGGGGCGGAAGGCGGTGGGCCAGGCCATGGTGAGCAGCAGCAAGGCGATGCTCAGGGGCAAAAACCGGGGGAATTTCCCGGAATAGCCCAACAGCAGGCAAATCAAGACCATGGCCATGCCCGTGTCTTTGGCCTGCTCCGGGGTGGCGCTGAGCAAACGGGAGATTATCTTAGGGCCAGTGGCCTTAGCCTTGGCCATGCTTTTTCCTCGCCTCGAAGTCGGGCTTCATCTAATGCCCTGGTCACGTGCTTCTATCAAAAAATTTACCCTTGGCTGCCGCTGCCGGCTGGCATCCCGGGCCGACGGGCTCTATTTTATAATATTACACTAAACTAAATTTTTTTCCAGGGTTTCTGCCTGGCTCCCTGGAAGCCTGGAGGCCTCGGATGAGTGAGATGCATCCCCACCTGGAAGGATATTTCCGCGGGTTTGTGCCCCGGCGTGATCCCTTGCTCCTGGAAATGGAACAGGAGGCCAGTTCTGCAGGTATCCCCATCGTCGGCCCGGTGGTGGGGGAATTGCTCCTGATCCTGGCCCGGGCCTGCTGCTCCGCCAAAGTCCTGGAGCTGGGCGCCGCCACTGGCTATTCCGCCATCTACCTGGCCCGGGGTTGCGAGCCTGCCGATGGCCGGGTCCTCACCCTGGAAAGGGATGCGGCCATGGCGGCCCGAGCCCGGGACAACATTGCCAGGGCCGGGCTGGCCGGGCGGATCGAGGTGCGCCTGGGGGAGGCCTTGGATCTCCTGGCCGGCCTGACCGGCCCCTTCGACTTCATCTTCATGGACGTCGACAAGGAGTCCTACCTGCCGGCCCTGCCTCACTGCCGCCGACTCCTGAGGCTCGGCGGCCTGCTGGTCGCCGACAACGTGGGCTTCGCCGGCGCCGCGGCCTTCAACCAGGAAATCTTCTCCTCCCGGGACTGGAAGAGCTTGCACCTCCTGGGATTCCTGCCCCTGCACTCCCCGGAGCAGGACGGGCTCTGCCTGGCGGTGCGGATCCAGTGAGCAGTGAGCGGGGAGCGGGGAGCAGAAAAACCTTCGCTATTTTAACTCGCCTCGAAAAATACTTAAGTTTTGGTGGCACAGGCGTCTCGCCTGGGCACCTTATTATAGGGCGGCCTGTGGCCGCCGGAATTGGTGAAGCCTTTACTGCTCACTGGTCACTCTCTTCAATACAACAGGGGATGCAACCGCGCCGCGATAATCTTGGCGGCGTACCTGGAGCCCGCGTCATTAAAGTGCACCAGATCATAGAGGTGCTCCTTGTCCGGCGGCACCTCCAGGGCCAGATCGATGACCAGCACCCCCTTTTTGCGCCCCACCTCCCTGATGGTTTCATTGAATAGATCGTAAAGCCTCTTGAAATCCTGGTAAGACATCCCGGTGTCCCGGCCGCACTTGGCGATGTAAGCCGCCACCACCGGGTCGGGGTTGGCGGTGACGCGGTTGGCCTGGGTCATCAGCACCGGGGTGATATCCCGATCCCGGCAAATATCCACGAAGACCTCCAGGTTCCGGGCAAATTCCGGGGCGAGGCCGGCCGGGTCCACCGCCGGCTTCCGGCCCCGGTCCTGGGCAAATTCGTCTTCCTCCTGGGAAAACACCGAGCCCTTGAAATTCCGGTAGGCCTCGTTGAGCTGGGGAATCAGGAGCTCCTTCAGGAGCTTGCCCAGCAGCTTGCCCTTTTCCAGGGTCTCCAGGGGCGCCCTGACATTATTGCTGCTCCAATAGGTCTTCTTATAGAGGAGGGTGCTCAGGTCGTTGATGTTTTCCATAAACACCACCACCCGGGGCTTTAGTGGAATCACTTTGTTAACCAGCAAATCAATGGCATGCAGACTGTTATTCCCCGAAAGGCCACCGTTGTAGGAATTAATCCTTTTCCCGGTCTGCTGCTCCAGAATGGCGCCCACCACATAGGGAAACCGGTTTTCCTCATCCATGAACATGCATTCCGTGGTGGAGCCCCCCAGAAAGACCAGGGCCAGGTCCGGGTGGAGGTATTTTTGGGAGGGTTGGATAAAGCCGTTGGCGTCAATGTCCACTTGATAAATCTTGGGAAAGGCGTTATCGGTGTAGGGCAGATAATTCTTGGGAAACCGCAGCCGCATCTGCTGGCCGGGCCGGGGTTCCCGCAGTTTGATATATCTCCGCTCGACCTCGCTTTCCAGGACGATGCCCTGGCGATGGTGCAGAAATTTCAGGAGCTTCTCGGCGCCCCCCACTATGAGCAGCAGCGCAATCAGGACCACCAGAAACAGGGTCTTCCGGGGATTCTGTTGGAACCAGTTGTCCTGCCGGTTGCGGCTCCTTTTCATCTCAATCGTTCCCTCGGCACAGGTTCGTTCGCTGGATGGGCAAGGGATTTCTGCCTTCAGTCCTCGGGAAGCCGTTTTCCCGACATTTTTCTCTCCCCAGTTTACCAGATTTGCCCATTATCTGTTATATATGATAGGGCTCGGGGTTTCCCCGCAAGCCCCGCTCCCGACCATGAGAATCGACAACCCCCGCCCCGGCTCGGAATACGATGGCCGCCGCCAGCCCTGAACGGGCCGCCGGCCAGCCCGGGCGTTACCGCATCCTCCGGAAATTCGCCTATCTCCTCAGCGCCCGCTGGGTCAGGGACGCCCTGCAGTCCGTCTTCTTCATCTATCTGGCCCGGCACAGCACCACCACCTACGGAGAGTTCATGCTGGCCCTGGGGCTGGGCAGCATCCTGCTGATGGTCTCCGAGTTCGGACTCAATCTTCCCCTGGTGACCTTGCTATCCCGCAAGGACCAGAAGCCGGGCGAGGTTCTGGGCCAGGTCACCTTCCTGAAAGGGCTGCTGCTGGCCCTGGCCACCCTGGGGGCCCTAATCTTCTGCCAATGGCAAGGCTACGCCCCGCCCCTGCGCCGGCTCGTGCTGCTGCTGGCCGTGGCGATCGCCATGGAGACCCTGTCCGACACCTTCTTTGTGGCCTTGCAGGTCCAGGGCCGCCAGGACCTCCAGGGCAAGATCAAGGCCATCGCCGCGGCCCTGGGGTTTGGCTACGGCCTCATCGCCCTGATTCTCGGCGCCCCGCCCCTGGCGGTGGCGTGCTTCAAGCTCGTGGAAACCCTGGCCAACCTGGCCGGCGGGCTATGGCTGGCCCTGTCCCTGCGGCAGTTCCGCCCGACCTGGCCGCCGCTACGAAGCCTCTGGCCCACCCTGCATCTCGGGGGAATCTTTGCCCTCATCCAGTTGATCCCCAGCATCTACAACAAGTCTAATCTCTTTTTCCTGCAGCATAACGCCGGGGTCGGCGCCGTGGCCCAATACAGCGTCACCTGGGGCATGGTGGATGCCGTCTCCACCCTGGTTTCCGCCCTGCTGTTGCAGGCCATCCTTTACCCCCTGTTCGTCCAGCTTTGGGAGACGGACCGGGACGAGGTGCCACGCCTGGCCCAAAACACCGCCCGCTGGCTCTTGACCGCGGCCCTGGTGGCGATCTTCGTCCTTTTCATCGAAAGCGACCGGCTCATCCCTTTAATCTTCGGCCCCCGCTATACTGAGGCGGTTTGGCTCCAGAAGATTTTGGCGGTCACGGTGGCCTTCGCCTTTCTGCACAACCTGGCGGCCTTCCTAATGATCAGCATGCAACTGCAACGCCTGCTGCTGACCTTCTACCTGGCCGGGCTGGCCCTCAATCTGCTCTGGTGCGCCCTGGTCATGCCCCTGACCCCATTGTTGGGCGCGGCCCTGGCCATGGTGATCACCAAGGGCGGGGTGGCGGCCCTCACCGTGGGCTTTTGCCAGTGGCGACTGGGGCTGATCCCCCCAAAACCAGCTCTGCGCCTGGCTCTGACCGCCCTGGCGGGGGTTCTCCTTTATCTAACTACGGCCGGCCGCCTGCCCCGGGAGCTGGTGGAAGCCCTGGCCCTGGCTCCCACCCTGGCCCTGGCCGTTTATTGGTGGAAGTCAGGGAAGTGAGGAATGCGGTTTGCGGTTTCCTGAATAGCTGCTAATCGTTGGCCCCAGCCTGCTCACGATCACTGCTCACTCTGATCACCCGGCCCCGCCAGCCGACCCGGTAGGCGATTCCACGCCAGTGCATTTCCTTGATAAACACTGACTTCAAGTGGCACCAACTGGCCATGGCCATGGCCGCAAAAAACGCCGCCAGCCACTGCAGCCGCGGCCCCGGCGAGGGGTGTAGGGCCCGCAGGACGATCCCCAGCCAGACGAGCCCCGCCAGAAACAGCATAGCCGCAGCGGTTGGCATGGTCCCGGAAACCAGACCCAGGAGGGCCAATAGCAGGATCGTCACCGCCAGCGCCACCAGGACCCAGAGCAGATGCACCACCAGGCCATGGACCAGCCAATTGAGGGGCAAGCAAAACTTCAGGTAGAGCCACTGGCGAGTGTGCCAGCGGCTCCAATCCCCCAGGGTTTCCCCCTCCAGGGGGGTATAGAGGCGGGCCCCGCGGGGCAGTTCTACCCGAATGCCAGCCCGCGCCAGCCGGGCCGCCAGGGAAACGTCGTCCACCACGTTTTCGGCCCAAAGCGGCGCCACTGCCAGCTCTTCAAACAGGGAGCGCCGGATGGCGGTGGACCCACCCCAGGGCTGGTTCAAACGGCGAAACCCTTTGTTCAGGTAGATGGTGAGAACGGTGACCGCCCGGCCCAGGGCCGCCATCCCGAAGTTGGCGGCGATGACGTGGTGGAAGCCGCTGCTCACCTCGGCCTTTCCTTCGACCAGGGATGCGGTCAGCTCTCGCAGCCACTCTGGGGGCGCTTCCTGGTTGCTGTCGCAAAAAACCAGGATCTCCGGGGTCTGGCCCACCAACTTCACGGCGGCCAGCAGGTTGTGATTCTTCTGGCCGCAGCTCCGGGCCGGGCCGGCCACCACGTGCCGGGCCCAGGGGTAACGAGGCATCAAAGACAGAATCACCGAAGTGGCCGGGTCCTGGGCGTCCCGGGTGGCAAACACCACCTCATAGTCAGGATAATCCTGACGAAGCAACGCCTGCAGGCGCCCCTCAAGGCCGGCGTCGGCCCCGGTCAGCGGCACCAGCAGCGCCAGCCGGGGCCAGGGGCCCCTTATGCGGCGGTCAATCTCAGCAGCGGCGGCGCCCGGGCGCAAGGGCCGCCCCCCCACGAAGATCAACACCGATAGGTAAGAGAGCATCAGGGCCATGGCCACCGGGATAATCCAAGTCATCAAAACCCTATTTCCCTCCAGGTTTAACGGGGTTTAGCAGCTCTCAGCCTTCAGCGGGATTGACCTTGGGCGCCAGGTGGTTTACATTGCCAGACGATATGGCCAAAATTCTCTATGGCGTCCACGGTACCGGCCACGGCCATGCAGTCCGGGCCCTGAGCCTCGCCCGGCACTTCGCCGGGCTGGGCCACCAGTTCCTCTTCGTCAGCCACGGTAGTGGGGCCGCCATCCTGGGCCGGGAATTCCCGGTGGAGGATCTCCCCAACCCCGAAACCCCCATCCAGGGACACAAGGTGGCGGTGGCCGCCACCATCTATTCCAGCCTCGCGGTTCGCGGCCGCTCCCGCACGTACCTCCGGCATATTTTGCGTCTCATGGACCGCTTCCAACCGGACGTCACCATGAGCGACTATGAGTATTTTGTGCCCCGGGCGGCCCGCCTGGCCGGATTGCCCTGCCTGTCCACGGACCACCAGCACGTGGTTACCTGCTGCCGTCATCCGGTCCCGTGGGCCCGGTACCCCAGCTATCTTTCCACCGCCTGGGCGGTGAAGTCCTTTTTTAGCCAGGCCAGCGATTACCTGGTGATCTCCTTTTTCCGGCCGCCGCTGCAGCCGGGGGTCAGGGCCAAGATCCTGCCGCCCCTGCTGCGGGAGACGGTGCTGCAACGGCAACCCTCGGCAGGCGATCACGTGGTGGCCTACCAGGGGTATACCACCTTCGCTGGCTTTTTACCATTCCTCCGGGCCATCCCCTCCGAGGTCATGGTCTATGGATTCGATTCCAGCGGGGTCGACGGCAACCTGCACTTCAAACGGACCTCCGCAACCGGCTTTCTGGACGATCTCGCCTCCTGCCGTTACGTAGTCTGCGGGGGCAGCCACACCCTCATCTCCGAAGCCCTCTTCTATGGCAAGCCGGTGATCGCCTTCCCCATCAAAGGCGCCTTCGAGCAATACCTCAACGCCTTTTACCTGGAGCGCCTGGGATATGGGCAATATTCCCTCGGCTTTCATCCCCGGACGGAACTCATCCCCGCCTTTGAGGCGAACTTACCAGACCTTCGCCGACGTATCGGGCAGGAAAACTTCTGCGGCAATTCGGAGATCTTTGCCCTGGTGGAGCGCTTCATCCGGGAAAAAGGGCTTACTTATTAATCAGAGCCTAAAACAAGTTCCTGCTGCGGAATATAACTGTAGCCGCAGGTTTTAGCCTGCGCAAGCTAAAGTTTGCGGCTACTCGATTAAAATGCAATCTAGTTAATGCTCTGATTAATCCTAGATTATGCCGCAAGAATTGCCGGAAATAAGCATAAATATTTGGTATAAAGAGGAATGATAGGCAATTTCAGGGGGTGCAAGATGCTCATCAATGCTGAAAGCCGGAAAGAGGTGGTTCGGCCGGATTTTAACCGGGGCTATCAGGATCGATTTTCAGGGAGCTCGTGGCCAAAGTTGCCGCAGAATCTCGCCTTAAGACCTTGGGAGCTCAGATGAATATCGTCTTGGCAACTTCTCCATCAGAAGAAGATAAACACGGCGTCCGGTCGATGTCTCCCCTGAGCCTTGGTTACCTGGCCGCCTGCGTGCAGCAGCGCCTCAAAGTGACCATTCGGATTGTGGACGCCTACGGAGAAGGTCTCACCGTGGACCAGGCCACTGAAAGGGTCCTGGCCTTATCTCCCGACCTGGTGGGAGTATCCTCCACGAGCTTCTGTTTTCCAAGCGGCGTAAGACTGGTATCCCGCGTCAAGGCTGCAAAACCTGACGTGGTCACGGTTATGGGTGGGTACCACCCGACCAGGTTTGATAGCTTGCTCCTCAAAGATGTTCCTGCCCTGGACCTGGTGATACGCGGTGAAGGAGACGAGAGTTTTCCGGAACTATGCCGCCGGCTTCTCCGCTCTGAAGCGCTCGCAGGCTTGCCTGGCTTGTCCTATCGTTCCAACGGCCAGGTGGTCAGGGGAATCCCTCAACAAATCGAGGACCTGGACGCCATCCCCTTTCCCGCCCGAGAATTATTGGACTATGACGGCTACTTCCACCAATTCGGGGGCTTCCCCATTCCTGAAATCCCCCGCACCGCCAATGTGGCCTCCTCCAGAGGCTGTCCCTACCATTGCACTTTCTGCCCGAAACTCTTTCCCCAGTGGAGGTACCGGATGCGGAGCGCGGAAAACGTCTTCCAGGAAATCCTGGAGCTTCACCGCGCCGGCTTCAAAATAGCCTTCTTCCAGGACGAGAATTTCTCTTACGACATCCCGAGAGTCGAGAAACTGTGTCACCTGATCCTGGAGCATAACCTGCAGATGAGATTTGCCTTTCAGGGAACGATTCACCATCTCCCGGAATCCGTCTTCCAGTTAATGCACCGGACGGGCTTTGATCTGCTGTTCGTGGGGGTGGAAAGCGGCAGCGACGCCCAACTCAGGCGGTATGGCAAGCCGGCAACCAGTAAAAGCCTGGCAGAGGGGATCCGCCGGGCAAAAAGAGCCCATATGGTGGTAGTCGGTTTCTTCATTTACGGCGGGCCGGGAGAAACGGCCCAAGACTTCGAGGCCACCGAAAAGTTTATTCAGGAAACCAGGCCGCATATCTGCGGCGGCAGCGGCCTCTCCATCCAGCCTCACGCGATCTTATGGGATAAACTCATCGGCGACGCCGAACCAGAAAGTTTGCAAGATTCCAGCCCGCGCCGGATGTATGAAATTCCCGGGCAACATACCAATGACGTTATTCGCCACCGGCGGCGGGGGTTGAAGCGGGCTTTCCACAAGTCATGGAGAAACTGGCGGCGCCTCATCGACATCCTCGATCTCCTCAAGTTCAACCGCTCCTTCCGGCGCGGCGTGAAATCATCATTAAAGGATATCAAAGCAATCCTGGGCCGCGGGCGTTTAAAGAATTCCGGATAAATGGCGGATAAAAAGCCTTGAAGGATAAAATGGCTGACTCAAGGCACCAACTTTGCCGGGAGAACTCGATAAGAGGAAATAAACCATAAGAAAAAAAGCCCGCCTCGGTGGAGAGACGAGCTTGCGGCAGTGAAATTAATAGTGGCGCTGCCAGCCTGTGAGTGGCGGCGTCCTCTTTTCCGTGGTGGCACAGGCTTTCCAGCCTGTGCTCCAACAGGCCAGAGGCCCGTGCCACTAAGGGCATAATGAGCGTTTAATGCTCTGATTAATCTAGGGAGCAGTGAGCGCTAAATGCTAAAACCAAGATTAGATGTGAGGCCTGTCCTTTACTGCTTACGGCTTACCGGTTTTTTTCCCCGCCAATCCATCAAATAGCGCCTTTAGCCGGGTGTAGTTCCTCCTGGAGTCGAACTCCCGAGCCACCAGATCCCGCCCGGCCAGGGCCCGGCGCCGGGCTTCCCGCGGATCAGCCGCGGCCTCCTGCACGGCCCGGGCCAGTCTCTCCGGGTCCGCCGCCCGGGTCAACCAGCCCGTGGTTCCGGGGCGAATGACCTCGGGCAGGCCGGAGATCTCCGTGGCCACTACCGGCACCTCATGGAGCAGGGCCTCCAGAACCACGTTGGGGATGCCGTCCCGGTCTCCGGAAGGGGCGATGATGCTGGGCATGATGAACAGGTCGGCTTCCTGAAGCAGGTGGGGCACCTCGCAGTGAGGCACGAATCCCGGAAGGGTAACCCGGCCTTTTAGGCCGTAGCGCCAGATTAATCGCCGCAACCGCTGGCGCTCCGGACCATCGCCGGCCAGGGTGAGATGAAAATCGAAGCCCTCCCGGGCCAGTAGTCTGCAGGCGGCCAGGAGAACCGCATAGCCTTTTTTGGGGACCAGGCGGCCCAGGGCCAGCAGGCGGAAGGGCGGCTGGCAGCGCCGTGGCGGGGCCGGCTCCGGGGCCAGGGAGACGCCGTTGTAAATATTGACGATCTTGGCCGCCTCCCGGGGCGCCAGAGCGGCCAGATAGCGTTCATGGGCGCGGGTGTTGGTGCGCACCAGGCTGGTCGCCGCCAGCTTTTCCAGCAAAGCCCCGTCCGGGGGGTGCAGGTCCCGGGCCCGGGCGCTGAAGCTGAAGGGGATGCCGCTGAGGTGCGAGGCCACCCAGGCCGCGGTGGCGGGGCCGTCGGCCCAGGGAGCGTGGATGTGGCCGATGCCCGCGATCTGGAACTCTTTGGCCAGATGCACTCCCGCAGCCGCGGCCCAGAGAGCCTCGCCGGCGCTCTCCAGGCTGCGCCAGCGCCGCAGTAGCACCTGCCGCAGAAATTGCCCGGCCCCGGGACCCCAGTCCCGGCCCAGGCGAGCCAGGTCTCTCAAGAGCTCCCCGGTGGCCGGCACCCCGAGGTGGCGGACCGGGGCCAGAACCCGGGCCATCCCGGCAGTCAGGGCAGGTTGCCGCGGCCCGTAAAGCGTATAGACCCGCACCTCCAGCCCCAGGCGGACCAGGGTATTGACCTCTTCCAGGACAAAGGTCTGGGAGGGCTCCGGGAACCAGAGGAGGAGGTAAGCCACCCGGAGGCCGGGGAGCTTGATAGCTCCTTGCTTTATGCCCACGTTCGGTCTTTCCGGATTCGATTCAGCACGTTTGCACCCGGTCACCTTACCAAGGAGGCCCACAGCACCTCCTCATAGCGGCTCACCATGGCGCTCAAGGAAAAATCCCGTACTACCCGACGGCGAGCGGCTCGCCCCATGACCCGGCATTGTTCCGGGTTTTCCAACATACGGCCCAGGACCGCGGCCAGGGCCGGGGGGTCCCCCGGGGGCGCCAGCCAGCCGGTATGAGCCGGGGTCACCATCTCCGGCACGCCCCCCACCGCGGTGGCCGCCACCGGCAGACCCGCGGCCATGGCCTCCAGGACTACGTTGGGCAGAGACTCGCTGCGGGAACTCAAGGCCAGCAACCCGGCCTGCCGGAACAGCGGCCTGAGGTCCTGCCGGGGCGGGATAAACCGGAAGGAGCCCGGCGGCAAACTTTGCTGAGCCAGTTGCTCGATGGCCCCCAGGCCGGAGCCCTCCCCCACCAGCCACAAACGCGCCCGGGGAAAATCCGGCGCCACCAGGGCAAAGGCCCGGATCAGGGTGGCGTGGTCCTTGTCCGGCACCATCCGGGCCACCGAGAGCACCACCGGCAGATTATCTTTTAAAGGCCGGGCGCCGTCCGGGGCCGGCTGGAAATAATCGGTGTCCACCCCGTTGGGAATAACGCTGATCCGTCCCGAGGGCACGCCGCAACGCCGGCTGAGCACCCCTTTTAGGGAGGCGCTGTTGCAAACGATGTGATGGGCCAGAGGCCACAGCCAGCGCTCCGCCTGCCGCCGCGGGGCCTCGCCGCCCCGGCAGTTGCCCACGATGCCGGGCACCCGGGCCAATCGCCCCTGGATCCGGCCCCAAATATTAGGCATCACGGTAAAAGGCAGCAGCAGCTCAAGTCCGCCGCGGCGCAGATGGCGCCAAAGGTTCAGCAGAGCCCATGGACCCACCTGCTTCTGCCGGGAGATCCAGGTGAGGGGGAGGCCCCAGCCCCGGGCCAGGGGAAGCAAATCATCGCCCGCGGCCAGCAGCCAGATCTCCACCCGGAATCGGGCCGGGTCCAGCCGCCGGGCCAACTCCAGGGCCTGGCGCTGGGTACCGCCGAATTTCAAGTCTTGCAGAAGAAAAACGAGACGGGCGGGCCGGAAGTTTGGAGAAGGCCTGGAAAGCGGCCGCTGGTGCGCCGGCCCCAGGATAGGCGCTACCTGCTCCACCTCAATACCCCATCAGCCCGCAACAGCGCGAGCAAACGGGCATCAGCCCCTCGCTGGCCAGACTGTGGCGAAATTTCCGGTAGGCCGGCGAGTTCCACAGCTCGCTGATGGTGGCCTCTTTGAGGTTGCCAACCACGTAGTCGTGGTAGTCCCGGCAGGGAGAAAGGTCGCCGTTGCTGTTGACCTCCACCGCCTGGTAGATGGAGATGCACTGCTCAAACCCGAAGCGAGCCCGATGGTCGGTATAGTAGGCGCGCAGATCCTCCTCCCCGGTGACCCGGGGGATCAGAGTGATCGGCGGGGCCTTAGACCCGGCGGACCGGGCGAGAAGCTTCTGCAACTGCCGGTCCATCTCGGAATAATCATCGGGCCGCCAGCCGCCCACCCAGCCCGCCGGGCGCAAGGGCCGAAAACCGAAACGCCGGGAAAAATCCTGCTCATGGGCCTGGAGTTGTTCTTCGTCGATCCACCAGGAAAGGTAAAAGACAAACAGGTCCACCTTTTCCCGAAAGGCGTCGTAGATATCCACCAGGTGGCGAAAGTTGTTGCGGGAAATGGTGGTGAGGGAGGCGATCAGCGGCAGGCTTTGCCCCTGGGACCGCCGGGCCTGGTGTACCGCGGCCAGGCCTGCCTGAATGTCGGCAAAATTGTCGGCCCCGCCCACCCCCGGGCGGGTGCTGTTGTGCAAGGCCGCATCCGGGCCATCGATGGAAATATGCAGGATGAACAAGGGCGCCTGGACCAGTCGCTCGGCGGCGGCGGCAATCCTGGTGCCATTGGTGGCAATGGAACAGGGCAGCCCCAGGGCGGTGGCATGTTCGATTAAATCCACCGTTCCCTCGTAGAGCATGGGCTCCCCGCCCCAGAAGTAGACGAAGGGCTGGTGGCCATGGGCCACCAGGTCATCCAGCACCTGCCGGTAGCGTTCCGGGGAGACCTCATTTTGTTTAAGCTCCCGGAGATTTTTGCCGTGGAGAAATCCCTGCTCGCCCCACTGGCCGCAGGTATGGCAGCGCAGGTTGCAGACATCGGTGATCCGGAAGCTCAACTGGCGGATCTTCCGGGCCCGCCCGGAATCGGCCTGGGGGTAGAGCAGGTTGAAGAGCCACTTCTCACCCTGCAGGGTCGCCAACTTGGAAGCGATCCGGGGATGCTGGGCCACCCGCCAGAAATTCTTCAACACCGCTCCCAGGGCAATCTTGCTGCGTGCGCCCATGCCGATACCGTTTCCTCTAAATCTGTTATAATCAGATGTCGACCGGATGGCGGCCGTTAATTATGAATTATAGTTTATCCGGCCACAATCCCCAAGTCCCGCAAAAAATTGGTAGTGTCCTTTTGGGCACTACCAAAAAATTGACTTGACACGGCCCCACTTCCCGGGACAGAGTCAATTTCACCGCCTTTAAGCAGTCAGCATTCGGCTTTGGGCCTATTCTTTGATGGAATCCCTTTGGCCTTCGAGTCATATTGGCTTTAAAGAAATGCTATCCGAAAACGGAAAACAGAAAATGGAAGACATCAGACCGGGCCCCATGGAGGCCCTGGTATATTACCGCTCCATTCCCCGCTACCTGCTGGCCAAGGGGCTGAACCGCCTCTGGCCCCGGCACTTCTTCGCCGGGGTGGCTCCCCTCAGACTGCAGCAGGTGGAACTGGCCCCACCCGGCCCTGACTGGGTGGTCTTGAAGAGTCGCCTGTGCGGCATCTGCGGCTCCGACCTGCGGCTGCTCAAGGGGGTGGAGTCTATGCTGATGGAGCCTTACGCCTCCTTTCCCGCGGTGCTGGGCCACGAAGTGGTGGCGGAGGTCGTCCAGGCCCCGGAAGGGTCGGAATGGCGCCCCGGGGAACGGGTGGCAGTGGAGCCGCTCCTGCCCTGTGAAGTCCGGGGTATCGAGCCCTGCCACTTCTGCGCCCAGGGACAATATAATCTGTGCGAAAACTTCACCCGGGGGCGGCTCTCTCCGGGGACCATCCTGGGTCTCCACAAAGAAGCCGGAGGGGGCATGGCCGGGTTCCTGGCGGCTCATCCCAGCCGCCTGTTCCGCCTGCCGGACAATCTTGATGATGAGACCGCGGTCCTCACCGACTCCGTGGCCTCGGCCCTGCAGCCGGTCCTGGACCATTTTCCCGAGGATCAGGACACCGTGGTGATTTTCGGCGCCGGGATCATCGGCCAGCATCTGGTCCGGCTCTGCAAGGCCCTGGGTTCCAAGGCCAGGATGATAGTGGTGGCGCGCTATCCTTTCCAGGAAAACCTGGCCCGGGCCGGGGGCGCCGACTTGGTGCTGCTTTCGCCGGACCGGGCCGGATTGGCACAAGCCGTGGGCGCCCGGCTGCTTCCCACTACCCTGGGAGGCGGCAATCCGGAAGGTGGGGCGAACCTGTTCTTCGACTGCGTCGGCAGCCGCTCCTCCATGCAAGAGGGGCTGCTGGCCCTTAGGGGTGGCGGCGCTTACGTGCTGGTGGGTACCGCCGCGGAGTTGGGCCCGGTGGACCTCTCCAGCCTCTGGTTCCGGGAGTTGCGGCTCAGCGGTTCCGCCATGTACGCCTATGGCACCTGGCAGCAACAACGGGTGCGCACCTATCAGCTGGCGGTGGATCTCCTGGCCCGGGGCGATTATCCGGTCCAGGGCCTGGTATCCCAGGTCTTCCCCCTGCGCGATTATCGGAAGGCCTTCCAGGTGGCTTTCGATAAGCGGCGCCACCAGAGCGTCAAGGTGGTCTTTGATCTCAGAGAACCATCCGCCACCACCGGGGTGCAGAACCGAGCATGAAATTAGTAATCAGCCTCGATGTGGAGGAAGAAGGGCTCTTCTCCGGCCAATATCCCCGCTACCCGGGGGTGACCAACGTAGCCGCATTGAGCCGCCTGGATTTCATCCCCCGGGACTTTGGCCTTCCCCTGACCCTGCTGGTCAGCTACCGGGTGGCCCAGGACCCGGCGGCCTGCGAAATCCTGGCCCGCTGGCGTGACCGGCACCGGGCCGAAATCGGCGTCCATCTGCACCCCTGGAGCACCCCGCCCTTCTCGGAGTTGTCCCTGCCGGAGCCGGTGCCGCCTGAACAGCTTCCCCTGCCCCTCCTCCGGGATAAGTTAACCCACCTGGTTGAGCAGGTCCGGGGTTCGCTGGGGGTGAAACCAACCTCTTTCCGCCAAGGAAGGTTCGAGGTGGGTCCCAAGGTGCTGGGCCTGCTGCCGGAACTCGGCTTCAGGGTAGATAGCAGTGTGGTGCCCCTCACCTTAAAGGGCGGAAACGATTATTTTCTGGCCCCGGCCGACCCCTTCCGCCTCGCCCGGGCAGCCGCCGGGGAGCCCGCCTTGCTGGAGGCGCCCCTGACCCTGGTGCCGGTGATAACTCCCCTGCCCTGGGCCCTGGCCCGGCTGGCGCCGCGGTTCCCCGGTTCTACTGGCCGCCGCCTGCTGAGCTGGTTCAAGTACATGGGCGCCGTTGGCGTCCAGCCGGCCTGGTTTTCCCTGCCTTCCATGCGCCTGGCCGCAGCCCTCCACCGCCGGAGGGGCGGCCGGGTGCTCACCATGTTCTTTCATTCCTCGGAGCTGAAACCAGGGGGCAGCCGCCTCTTCCCCAGCGAGGCGGCGGTGGCGGGCTTCGTCGCCAAGATTCGGACTTTCCTGGGCTGGCTGGTCAGGAGCGGCCCGGTGGAGGGGGTAACTCTCTCCGGGCTTTATCAGGAGTGGGTTGCCGGTCGATTGCTCCCCGCCTCCCCGGGATGCTCGCGGTAATAGGAATCCTGGCGCAAGCCCTGGCCATGGCCGGAGAAGATGCGCGGATGGGCCCAGCCCCATTTGGCCAGCACGAATTGCACCGAAGTAACCAGGACCCCCAGGCCGTATTTGGCGCTACGGATGAAATTGATGGAGGAGGCCTCCGGAAAATAGCGGGTGGGACAGGAGACCTCGCCGACCCTGAAGTCGAAATAGATCACCTGGGCCAGCATCTCGTTATCAAAGACGAAATCATCGGAGTTCTCCCACAGTGGCAGGCTTTCCAGCACCTGGCGGGAGAAGGCCCGGAAGCCGGTGTGGTACTCCGACAGCTTGGCCCCCAACAGCAGGTTTTCGAAAAAAGTGAGGAAACGATTAGCCAGGTATTTGTAGGCCGGCATGCCGCCCTGCCGGGCACGGCCTCCCAGGATGCGCGAGCCGATGGCCACGTCGTAGTCGCCGCTGGCCACCAGGCCCGCCAGAGCCGGGATGATCTTGGGGGAGTACTGGTAATCCGGGTGTACCATGACCACGATGTCGGCTGCGGTATTCAGGGACTCGGTATAGCAGGTCTTCTGGTTGCGGCCGTAGCCCATGTTGCGCTCGTGCAGAAAACAGCGGATCCCCAGCCGCCGGGCCACCTCCAGGGTCTCGTCATGGGAGGCGTCGTCCACCAGCAAGACCTCATCCACTACGTCCAAGGGGATATCTTGAAAGGTGCGCTCCAGGGTTCGGGCGGCGTTGTAAGCGGGCATGACTACCAGCACTCTTTTTCCCAGCAACATTCCTTTCCTTCTCCTTGGGATTTGCTATAATTAGCCTTTAAAAATTAACCGGCCTTAGGGCCGGGGCGGCTTTTTCAAGGGTTTCCCTTGCCATTGCTTCTGTCTAATTCATATAAAGATTTTGCCGAAAAAGCAAACTGCAGAACCGATCATCGACACCCCTCAGGTTTACCAGGCAGCCCTCCAGGAGAGCAGGTCCTTGATGACCCGGGCTGAAAAAGTTATCTGGCTCCTGTTTGCCGCCACCTCCGCCCAACTGGCTTTCCAGTGGCCCTACGTGGTCCTGGCGCCGGGGGAACGCACCAACCTCTTCTCCGGGCTGCTCTGTTTCTTGACCCTGGCGGCGGTCTGGATCAGCCAGCGTGGCGCCCTGGTTTACAAATCTCCGGAGTTCCTGGTTTCGGCGGCCCTTACCCTCCTCGCGGTGGCAAGCGCCCTCCACAGTGCGGTCCCATTGGCCTCGTTATACCGGGTCTTGGTCCTGCTGGCCTCGGGGTTGGGAGGCTTCTGGTGCGCCCGCCTCTGGTTGCACACCCCGGAAAACCAGCGCCGCTTTCAATACCTCTGCTTGCTGCTCCTGAGTGGAGTGGTGCTCCTCAGCCTGGCGGGATATTTCGCTACGGGACAGATTCATCACTATCTTGCCGGGGGTTCCAATCATCCCCTGACCGACTTGCTCTTCCTGCTGTCCTTTGCCCCATTGTCCCTGTTGGCAGGAAAGTCCCGGCCCCTGAAGCTGCTGGCCGGCGTCCTCCTGGGGCTGAGCTATGTTATCCTGTGCCTCAGCCAGCGCCTGTCGGTGGTCTTCATTCCCCTGGGGGTGGGATTTTTGGGGGTGTTGTTGGGGGCCCTGCGCTGGCGGCACCTGGTGGCGGCCCTGGTGGTCATGGCGATGATCATCGGCTTTTTGGCGCACCAGATCTACTGGTTCAAAATGGATAAGGCATATCCTGCCTACCGCATCGAGAATCTCTTCTACTCTTGGAGCATCGCCAAACAACACCCGGTCTGGGGCATCGGCCTACGTGCTCCCCGGGACCAGTTCCTGGAAGCCTACCAGCTTAAATATCCTTACGGCAACAAAGAGGAGTTCGCTAAGAATGTGGCCGGCATCGTCACCCCCGACAATCAAATTTTCACCTTTCTGACCGGCCTGGGCTTCCCTTTTACCATCCTCTATTGCCTGGCGGTCCTCACCCTGCTGCTGAAACTTGCAGGTCTGGCCTTCCGGCCGCCACCCGACTGTTTCTTTCCTCCCCTGGCGCTTCTGTTCCCCCTGTGCCTGGCCCTGGTGCATTTCCAGCTATATGACGGTCTGCTCTTCGCCCAAAACAGTTGGTTTTTCCACATCCTCCTCGGTCTGATCCCGGCGGGGCAGGCCGCTGCCGCGGTGCCGGCGCAAGCCGAGGCCGCCAATCGTTATCCCCCCATGACATCGCGGCCTGAGGCCGGCAGGGCCGGAGGCAATAATGCCTGAGGATCAAGAGGCGGCCCAGCCGCCCTGCCCCGCCGGCTTTACCTCTTGGCAGACCATGGCTGCCGCGGCGCTGCTGCTATTCATCCCGGTGCTCTTATTCTGGCGGGACTTCCCGTTTTACATGATTGATGACTGGAGCGCCCTGTTGCAGATGGCGGGGCACCCCTTCCGGGATTACCTGCTGCTCCCCGACGGGGACCAGTGGTTTCCCTTCTTCCACCTGATCTTTTATGGTCTGGTGCGGCTGGCCGGAGAGCATTATAACCTCCTGGTTCTGGTCAATTGCCTGGGCACCGGGGTCAACGCCTTCCTGGTTTTCCTCTTTTTCCGGCGCCATTGGGGTCCCGGACTGGCCCTAACCCTGAGCGCCCTCTATGCCGGGGCCGCGGTACACTCCGCCATTGCCTGGAACAGCTTTTACCTGAGCTACCTCTTGAGCCTGGGTTTCTTTTTGGGAGCGCTGCTGCTCACCGACGCTTATCTCAGGAACCCGGGCCGCGGCTGGCTGTGGGGCATCGGTTGCTGCGCCCTGCTGTCGGTGCTGTCCCACAATTATTCCCTGGCCGGCCTGATGGCCTTGCCCCTTTACGCCCTCCTGGTGAGGGGGGACTCCGGCCGCAAATTTTGGGCCCTGGCGGGGACCGTGGCCGCGGTGTATCTCGTTTTTACCCTCGGCTATCTCAGCTTCGCCGGGGCCCGGGCCGCGGCCAGCCAAAACTTGCAGGTCTTTGCCGGCCTGCCGGGCCCCAAATACCTGGTGCACCTGTTTTTTGGCGCGGTTCTCGCTCCCTTCTTCTACCTTTTTTGGGGCCATTATCACTTTCCGGTTTTTTGGGGTTACGTGGGTTACGCTTACGTGGCCGGGATCACCTTGCTCGCCGCCAGCCTGGCCGCCATCTGGTGCTGGGGGAAGGCGCCGCAGCGCCGCCTGGCCCTCTGGGCCCTGCTCACCAACGCCCTGCCCTTCCTGCTCATTTCTCTGACCCGCTACCAGCGTTCCCTGAATCAGGCCTTCGTGGCTCGCTACGGAATCTTCACCCTGATCGGGGCACTGCTCCTTATAGGGACGGCCTGGCGGCTGCTGGCGCCGCGCCTGCCCCAGGGGCGCCGCTGGCGCCTTCTGCCTCTGGGGCTGCTGGCCGTCATGGCAGCCGGGCAAATCCTCGGCCTGCCCCGCTGGACCGAAAAGTACCAGGAGATCAGCCGGGCGGCCCGGACCTGCTACTATGAACTCAGCTGGGAGAACGACGACGCCCGTCTTTCTCCGGAGGAGTATGGAAAATTCTGCCCCGGGTCCCACCCGGTGATCACCCCGGGCCAGGCCCTGGCGATCCGGCGCTTCTTAAACCGTCAGGCGCAGGGGCATAATTTTTAAAACAGGTTCATCGCCTGCGCCCCCGGGAGGGCCAGCGGCCAGCAATGGGAAAATCTCAAGACATCCACTTGAAAATACTCAAAAATTAATTAATCGATAACATTATGACAACCAGACGGTCTAATATTTAATTCGGAATTATGGGACCAGGCGCGCCGGAAATGGAGACGGCTGGGGTTCTAACTTAAAGGCCAGATATTAGGGCAAATCGAAAAAATCCGACAAAAATTATTGGGATTTTAAGTATTAATGCTGGGTATCCGGATAAAAACCTGCTATACTTTGGCGGGTTAGGTTTGGAGAGAGGATGCAGCTGCTGTTCCCGGCGACTTGGGGGAGGCGCGTTGGCTCTCCGGGATTTAGCCCGGGAGGTTCAATTATTTTTCTAAATGTGATGAATCTCATTGACTTTTTTGCAAGATGGAAATAAAAAGGTTTAAATCTACCGAAGGGGGAGGGTAGAGCCTTTTATGTCACTTACAAAACGTTGCCAGCCTTTTGCGAATATGGTTAAGGATGCCAGAAACCAAGGGATTTATCCCTACTTCCGGCCCATTGACCGATCGTGGGGCACAGAAGTGGAGGTTTCGGGCCGGCGTCTGATAATGATTGGCTCCAACGATTATCTTGGGTTCACCCATGACCCCCGGATAATCGAAGCGACCGCCAAGGCGGCGTTGCGTTGGGGCAGTGGTCCAGGGGGATCCCGCTTTTTATGCGGCAATCTCACGCTGCACGAGGCCCTGGAGAATCGCCTGGCCGCCTTCGTGGGCAAGAAGAAGGCCGTCGTTCACGCCACCGGCTTCACCACTAATCTGGGGGCCATTGCCTGCCTGCTGACCCCCCAGGATATCATCGTCTGCGACCGGGAAAACCATGCCAGCATCTTTGAAGGCTGCCAGGCTTCCCGGGCCCGACTGATCCCCTTTGCCCACAACGACGCCGCCGGGGCGGAGCGCAAGCTGGCGGCGGCGAGCCAAAAGAATACCAATGGCTGCAAACTGCTGATTACCGAAGGTGTCTTCAGCATGTCCGGGGATATGTCCCCCCTGGATGAACTGGTAAAATTAAAAGAAACTTATCCAGACCTGCTCATCTATCTGGATGACGCCCACGGGCTGGGGGTAATGGGTAACGGCGGCCGTGGAACCGCCGACCATTTCGGCCTCACCGGCCAGGTGGATTTCATCATGGGCACCTTCAGCAAGGCCCTGGCTTCCATCGGTGGCTTCATCGCCGCCGACGACGAGGTCGTCTTGGAATATTTGCGCCATCATTCCAAGCCCCTGATCTTTTCCGCGGCCTTGCCCGCCAGCAACGCCGCCACGGTGTTGGCCTGCCTGGACCTTCTGGACGAGGATCCCGGGCGGGTGACCCGCCTTTGGGAGATTACCCGCAAGGTGCACCAGGGATACCGGGAAATCGGGGTCATCACCAGGCATTCCAAGACCCCCATCATTCCCATTTACATCGGGGCGGAAGACAAAGCCTTCGCCTTCGCCAAAGACATGTTCGACCACGGGGTATTTGCGCTGCCCGCCATTTATCCGGCGGTCCCCCGTGGACAGGCGGTGATTCGCACCGCTTATATGAGCACCCATAAGCAGAGCCAGATCGACTACGTCCTGGAGGTCCTGGCTAAGCTGGCCAAGAAACATCGTATCCGCTTTTGTGATCTCGGACAGCCGGAATCTTTTTTGGAAGGAGAAGGTTATTCCGGCGACTATCCCGCTGCGACAGATTCAGCAGTGGGCATGGTCAGTGAGTAAGCCGAGAGCCGGGGAGCCTGACCTTTGCAATTCAATGACCTCTTAAACGTCAGCGTGCGACAGGTGATCCGCCATCGGCGGCGTTACCTGGGGGTAGTTTTGGCCATCGCCCTGGGGGTCGCCGGTTTCATCAACATCCTCACCATGAGCCGGGAGATAAAGAAGAACTTCAACGAAGACCTGGACCTGATTGGCGGGGTCACGGTCATTCGTCTTTCCTTTGACAATACCCGCTCTTACCAGCCCCAGTGGTTCCGGGACTCGACCCTGGCTGCCTTGAAACATCTTAAAGGCGTCGAGGAAATGAGTCTCACCGCGGTCAAGGGAGGGTCCACCAACTACCGGGGCCAGCAATACGGTTTTTCCCTGTTGGCGGTGGATGAAGGCTACTGGAACGTGCGCAGTTTTTGGGCCCAAACGGGGAACCTCTTCGGGCCCGGTGCAGTGGCCGGACGCAAGCGGGAATGTGTACTGGGAGCCGAACTGGCCAAGCGCGTCTTCGGCAGTCTGGATATCCGAGGCCAGTTACTGGAGATCAATAATGAAATCTATTGGGTTTCCGGAGTCCTGGGAGGCGTAACCGACACCGGCGCGGCCAACGCCGCCTTTATCCCCCTCACCACCGGCTTGGATCGCCTGGCCGGCCCGCTGCACACCGACCGCCTCTATCTCCGCTGCCAAACCTGGGATGACGTTTCCCGGGTGGCAGCTGCCATCCCAGGCATCATCAAGTCCACCCAGTCCCCGGAAGAGCTTCAAGTGGAAGTTTCCTGGGAGGGGCTGAAAAGAGTCTTGCAACTGGCCTGGTGGATCCAGTTTCTCATTTATCTCGCCACCAGCGCCACCTTCATCTTGGGCGGGGTGGGCATCTGGAACGTGATGATGGCCGCGGTGGTGACTCGCACCCGGGAGATCGGCTTGAAGAAGGCCATGGGGGCCGAGGACCGGGATATCTTGGCCCAATTCCTGACCGAAGCTCTCTGTCTCAGTATAGGCGCCGCCCTGCTGGGGGGCCTGCTGGGGCGAATAATGACGGAGATTTTAGGGCACATGATCCACAGCCGTCCTCCGGAAGCCTTATTCTTCCTGGGCCTGGGCCTGGGATTCCTCTTTGCCGTAGTGGTGGGGGTGGGGGCCGGCCTTTATCCCTCCCTGCGGGCCAGCCGTATGGAAGTGGTCACGGCTATTCGTTATGAATAATTTGCTTTCTGCCGCCGGGACCAACGGGGCCCTGGTCCGCATCTCCGATCTCACCAAGAGCTATCAAACTGAAGCCGGCGCCATCCAGGTGCTCAAGAACGTCAATCTGAAAATCTATCCCGGTGAAATCGTGGCGGTTATGGGGCCCTCCGGTTCCGGCAAGTCCACCCTGCTCTTCATCCTGGGGATCTTCATCAGTCCCACCCGGGGCACCTATATGCTGGGGGGCGAAGACGTACTGCACCTGGACCGTGACGCTCAGGCGGAATTCCGACGCAAGCGGGTCGGTTTTGTCTTCCAAAGCTGCGATTTGTTGGAAAACTCCACGGTTTATGAGAATCTGGAATACCCGCTGATTTACGCCGGCGTGGATCGCCGGGATCGTCCGGCTCGCATTACCGCGGCCCTGGAACTGGTGAACCTGGGCCATCGAATCCGTCACTCCTCCAACCAGCTATCCGGCGGCGAGCGTCAGCGGGTGGCAGTGGCCCGCGCCCTGGTCAACCAACCGCAGTTCATCCTGGCGGACGAGCCCACCGGCCAGTTGGACCGGAGCCACGGCCACCAGATCATGGACCATTTTGCCGAAATCGTCAAGAGCGGTCAGACCTCCGTACTGGTGGTCACCCACGACCCCGAAATGGCGGCCAGATGCACCCGGGTCTGCTCAATCAGTGACGGCATCCTTTATGAGCAATGACCCCCACAAGAATCCGGACCCGAACGCTTTCTGACGATAT
The DNA here is from genome assembly GCA_052147455.1 of Desulfobaccales bacterium. Lineage (GTDB taxonomy): Bacteria > Desulfobacterota > Desulfobaccia > Desulfobaccales > 0-14-0-80-60-11 > JAPLJC01. The sequence continues at coordinate 22,790 of JBKQKO010000035.1, forward strand.
GGCCAGGGTGGAGACCAGGGCGCGCTCAGGTGCGCCCTCAGGCCTTCGGTCTGCGGCTCGCGGCGTCTGCACGCGGCGGGCTCGCCAATTTAGCCAGGGTCTGCGGGCCCTGCTGACCTTGGGGCTGTTGGCCCTGATCCTGGGAATCTGCTTGACTCCCCGGCCCAGCCCTGCCGCCGCACCCAAGCCCGACGAGGACAAGATTGTCCCTCAGGGTCCCCTGGACTTTGAGGCTTGCGTGCGCCTGGCCCTCCGCCAATCCCCCTCTCTCCTCAAGAGCTCCATGAACATCGACCTCCGGCGGCTGGATGAGTCCGACAGCCGCTGGACCCTGGTGCCGCCGGTGACCTTGCAAACCTACTATTATCTGGACCGACCCTCGAGCTCCTCCAAACCTTATAGCCTCAGTTTCAACTGGGACCCATATAACGCTTTGGGTTCTTATTTTCTTCTCCAAGTCGACAAGATGCTTACCCAAATAGCTATCTTCGGCCACCTGCACTCGATTAACCAAGGGCTGGAGCGGATAGGCAAACAGTTTCTTGATCTGGCCGCCATGAAACGGCAGGCCGTCTTGCAGGACGATTTGGTCAAGGTGTGCGGGGATAACCTGGCCTACGCCGCAAACCGTTTGGAAATCGGCACCGGCACCTCGCTGGAGGTCCGGCTGGCCACCCAGGAGTTGGAGTCGGCCAAGAACGAGAAGGAGCGCCTGGAGATCTCCCAGAGGCGCACCCTGAGCAGCCTAAAAACTTTTTTAGGCCTGAAGCCGGAGGAACCGGTCAACCTGGATCTGCACGACGCCCACCGCCAGGTGCTGGGGAGCTTCGACCCCGCCGCCGCCACCCTGGAACAGGCTAAAGCCAGATCTTATGAGCTCAAGGCCCAGGAGCTGAAAACGAAGATGCAGGAGTATAACGTCTCCATAGCCAAAGCCAAGGTCTACCCCAGTATCCTTCTTACCACCCAGACCCTGAACCCGTTGTACAGCACGGGCGGGGGCATGTACGTAGGCGTGGGCCTGGATATTCCGGTATGGGACGGATTTAAACGGATTCGCAACGTCTCCCGGCAAAAAGTCATCTTAAGGCAATTCACCCTTGACAAGGATATGAAAGAGGGCGACCTGTCCGATCAATGGAGCGCGCTCCAGGAAGAGCTGAAGAGCGCCGCGGGGGCCCTGAAGCTTGCCCAGTCCAAGGAAGAAGTGGCGCGCCTGAAGGAACGCCAGGCCGAAATCCGCTATCAATCCGGAGGGAAGACTCTCGACACCTTGCTGGAGGCTCGGAATGAGACTATCGAGGCTCAGAAAATTACCGCTAACAAGGCCCTGGAATATGACGAATATGTCCTGAATTTGAGAAATTTTTCCGGAGACCTGGGATACAGTTATGTGGATGAGAATTCCTGGCAAAAATAGGACCTTGCTAATCCCGGCAGCGATCCTGGCCCTGGCCGTCCTGACCGGGGGCCCGGCCTTGGCCAAAGACAAGGGGGGGCAGGAGGCCCCGGCCCCGGCCTCGTCGACTACCACTCCGGAGCCCGAGATCAGCTTTAACGGCAAGGTCTTTTGCTCCCTCAAACGCCCGGTGGATCTACCCTTCAAGGGGGTCATCACCTCGGTGCTGGTGCGCTCCGGAGAACTCGTGGCGCCCGGGCAGGCCCTGGCCAAATTCCGCCTGGCCCCGGAGGCCGTGCTGCTCATTCAGCAGCGCCTGTCCCCTTCACAAATCTCGGATACCTCGGTTAAACTGGCGGAAACGGAACGAAACCTGGATGCTGCGGATGCCAAGCAACAGGAACTGGCCAAGTTAACGGTCAAAAAGCTGGCCGCACCCCAAAGCCTGGAACAGGCCAACCATGACCTACAGCAGCTAACCCGGGAACGTACGGAACTCCAGACCTCCCTGCGCCAGCTGCGGCTGTCAGCTCAGGACGACCTGGCCGTCTTGAAAAACCAACTGGGAAACAGGGTAAAACCGGGAGAGGTCCCCCCAGAAGGGATCCTGCGGGCGCCCATCGGCGGCTATATTATCTGGATTCAGCCGGAATTGCGGGAAGGAGCCCTGCTTGAACCCACCCCCGGGGTCTTGCAGGTGGGGGTGATGAATCCCATGATAGTGCGGGCCCAGGCCTTCGAAATCGAGGCCCTGCAGATAAAAACCGGCGAAACCGCGGAGATCAACCTGGAGTCCCTGCCAGGCCGGAAGTTCCAGGGGCAGGTGAGCCGCATCTCCTGGTCGTCCCTGACCCCCGGGCTGGAGCAGCCTGCCTACTACGATGTGGAATTAAAGGTGGCCAACCCGGAGATGGAGCTCAAGGATGGCTTAAAGGCCCAAATCATTTTTCGCAAAACCCAGTGAAGGGACAACTTGATGGCCATAAACGGGGAGATTATAATATCTCCCGTGAAAGACGCCGCCGGCCTGGAAGATTTTCTGCGATTCCCCTGGCGTCTTTATCAAAATGACCCTTATTGGGTGCCTCCCCTGTTGCCCGAACAGCGCCGCTTTCTGGATAAGCGCACGGGGCCCTTCTTTGAAATCGGCGAGGCCCAGTTTTTCTTGGCCTTCCGGGATGGCGAGCCGGTGGGCCGCATCTCCGCCCACCGCAACCGGCTCCATGATGAGCACCACGGTCCCGGCACCGGCTTTTGGGGCTTCTTTGAGGCCATCCAGGAACCGCAGGTAGCCCAGGCCCTGTTCGAGGCCGCGGCGGCCTGGTTGCGGGAGCGAGGCTGCCACCGCCTGGTGGGACCCCTCAATTTCTCCATCTACGACGAAATGGGCTTGCTGGTGGAGGGCTTCGACTCCATTCCGGCCATGTTCCAGACCCACAATCCCCCTTACTACCTGGACCTGGTCACCTCCTGGGGCTTCCGCAAGGCCATGGATTGGGTGGCCCTCAAGAATTCCAACCTCCAAGACGCTGACGTGCCGGCCTTGGAGCGGCGCCTGGAGGAGATCCTGAGCACCCAAAAGGTGACCCTGGCTGACTACAACCCCCGGGAACTGGCCACGCGGGCCGAGGAAATCTTTCATCTCTTCAATGAGGCCTGGAGCGTTAACTGGGGGCATGTCCCCCTCACCCGGCGGCAGTTCGATCACCTGTTGCACGAGGTCAAGCCGCTGTTGCGGAGGGGTCTGGTCCATATGGTGCTGGACGGCGAGCGGCTGATAGGCTTCGGCATTGTTCTGCCGGATTTGAACCCCCTGGTGCAACAACTTGATGGGCGCCTCTCCCCCTGGGACAAACTCCGGCTCCTGTACCACGCCAAGTTCGCCCCGGTGCACAAACTCCGGGCCATGGTCCTCGGCATCGCCCAGCCCTACCAGCTGAAACGGCTTCACCATGCCATCTTCTTAAAGACCTGGATTTACATCGCCCAAAAAACCTCATGTGATTTTATGGACTTCTCCCTGATCCCCGAAAATCTGCGTCACTGGATCAAGATGGTCCAGTCCTTCGGTGCCGAAATTTACAAGACCTTCCGGTTATTTGAAAGAGAAATTTGACTCCATGAAGGATTCGGGGCCCCCGGCTTTTAGCCCCATTGTTGACTTGCTGATGGCGGGGGGCCTCTCCGCCGTCGTCTTCTTCCTGGCCTACCTGAAGGCGTGGTCCGGTCCTTATATCATCAATGACGACGTGCGGCAGCAGATCTTCTGGATGCAGCAGTGGCTGGACCCGCAGCTGTTTAAGGGCGATCTCCTGGCGGAATATGCCCGCCATTACGTCCCCTGGGGAGTCCAGGGGCTCTATTGGCTGGCCACCTGGGTGACCGACCCCATCTCGTTTTCCAATTTCCTGCCCGGGCTGCTGTTCATCTTCCTGGCCCTCTGCCTGTACCGCCTGGGCCTGAAAATCGGAGGCCGCGGCCTGGCCTGGACCATGGTGGCGGTTTACTGGCTCATGCCTCTCTTCCTGGACAACCTGGCCGGGGGGCTGGCCCGGGCCTTTGCCGCCCCCCTCCTGGCCTTTTTCTGGCTTTGCTGGCAGGAAGAGCGCCCCTGGGGAATGGGCGCCGCCCTCCTTTTGCAGGCCTTGTTTATTCCCTACATTTTTTTAACCAGCGCCGTGGCCGTGGCGCTCGCCTGGCTGGCTGGCCGCCACGGCAAGCTGGGGCCCCCGCCCTTCCCGGCCCACTGGCCTCATGCCTTCCTTCTGGCTGCCGGGGCCGCCCTGGTGGCCCTGATGAACTACCGGTTTGACGCCGCCGGCTTCGGGCCCCTGGTAAGCTACGCCGAGATGGTTAACCGGCCAGAGTTTTATGCTGGGGGCCGCTACGCCATCCTGCCGGTGCCCTCCATTTTTTGGGAGCTGTTCAGCCCCTGGGAATGGATAGCCCCTTTCCGGGATGTGGGACTGCTGGCCGGGATTGCGACCAGCGTGGTCCTGGTCGCCGCCACCCTTTGGGGTCTTAGCCGGGTGACCTTAAGGGCCCTGGCCCCCCGACTCCAACCCCTTGGCTATCTCTTGCTGGCCGGTCTGGTCGTTTACTCCCTGGCTCGCATCTTTCTGCTCAAGCTCTTCGTCCCGGACCGCTATCTCATCTATATCCTCAATCTGGCCTATTGTCTTATCCTGGCTCTGGGTCTGCATGCATTTTTGAAAGTGGCGCAGTGGCCGAGGACCCTGGGCGTCCTGGTCCTGGCGGTCGCCGCCGGGTTGGGAGTATGGCGCCTTGAGAATGTGGGCCTCAAAGATTATGCCGTCTACCAGCCAGTCTACGCCGCCCTGGCCGCCACCCCCAAAGACGCCATCATTGCCGGCCACCCCAACCTGATGGACAACGTCCCTACCTTCGCCCGGCGCCGGGCCCTGGTGACCTACAAGCTGGCCCATCCCTGGAGCAAAGGTTTCTGGCAAGAGATCGAGCCCCGCCTGGAAGATCTGTTTGCCGCCTATTATGCCGCCGACCCCCGGGAGGTCATTGCCTTCTGCCGCAAATACCGAATCTCCTTCCTGGTGGTGGACGATCGCCATTTCACCCCGAAGTTTCTGGCCGGAGGCCGTTTTTTCGTCCCCCTGGAGCGCAGGGTCCCGAAATTCTTTGGCAAGACCCTGGACGACCGGGTGGATTGCCCTTTTTTTGCGCCTTTCGATGAAGAGATCCGGCGTCTAACCAACGGACGCCACGAATTTGCCTTGCTTTCATCATCCTTATTCCCTGCCGTGGTTTTGGATAAGCATTTGCGCCTGCTTGATATGCGATCTTTTCTGAAATAATCGGCCCGAATCACTGATCAAAATCCGGGACTTGCCCTACCCGCCGACACTTACCGGGTAACCGGCTCCTGATGCCCTGGAGAGGAAGATGATGGACTGTTTGGGGGAAAGGAAACTGCGGCGGCAAGCGGGCGGGTGGTGCTCTCCCGACGGAGAAAGCCTCAGCTCTCGCGGTTAATTCATTATTCGGGCAGCTATGGTGAAGTAAATCTGGGACAGGCGCCCTCGCCTGTTTAGGGACTTCACAGCAAAGACTGCGGCTGCATATACCTTAAGATTCTATGAGGATAGCCCCGGGACCTAAACCTGGGTTGCCTCCCGGGCCCAAGGGCTGCGGCGAAACCAGCGGTAAGTTTGCTCCAAGCCCTCTTCCAGGGGAATCCTGGCCTGCCAGCCCCTGGCCGCCAGGCGGCTGATATCCAGCAGTTTCCGGGGAGTGCCGTCCGGTTGGCTGGGGTCGAAGCGGAGGCGCCCTTGGAACCCGGTCACCCGAGCCATCATTTCGGCCAGTTCCCGGATGGTGAGATCCCAGCCCACCCCCACGTTGATGATCTCACTTTCCGCATAATGCTCCATTAAAAAGAGGCAGGCGTCGGCCAGATCGTCCACGTGGAGAAATTCCCGGCGGGGGTTGCCGCTGCCCCAGACAGTCACCTCCGGGGCGCCTTGCAGCCGGGACCGATGAAATCTCCGCATCAAGGCCGGAAGCACATGGGAATCCAGCAGGTCGAAGTTGTCGCCGGGGCCGTAAAGGTTGGTGGGCATGGCGGAGATGAAGCAGGTCCCATACTGGCGATTGTACGCCTGGCACATCCTCAAGCCGGCGATCTTGGCCACCGCGTAAGGCTCGTTGGTGGGTTCCAGCTTCCCGGCCAGCAGGCAGTCCTCCACCATGGGCTGGGGAGCGAACTTGGGATAGATACAGGAACTGCCCAGGAATAAGAGTTTCTTCACCCCGTGCAGATAGGCCTGGTGAATGACGTTGACCTGGATCATCAGGTTGTCGTAGATAAATTGGGCCGGAAAGGTGGCGTTGGCCCGGATACCACCCACCCGGGCCGCGGCCAGGAAGACGTATTCCGGCTGCTCCCGGCGGAAGAAGCCCGCAGCTGCCCCCTGGCGCCGCAGGTCCAATTGCCGGTAACTGCGGCAAAGAAGATTGGTGAACCCACCCTTCTTGAGGCGCCGGAGGATAGCGCCGCCCACCAGCCCCCGGTGCCCGGCGACGAAAATCCTGGCGTCAGCTTTCATAATCCTTATCTGACCTCGTCTTGGCATCCCCGGCGACCTGGCGCCTCTGCTGACGCCAGGCGCCAGGTGCGGCTCACTTCGGGGAGACTTTTCTCTGGTCTTCGATCCCGGTTTTCCGGCCCAATTGCCGGAGCACATCCTCGCACTGGCGCAGCTCCAAAAGGGCCTGGAGATCGGCGTCCACCATGAGGCGCACCAGTTCCCCGAAGCTCACCCGGGGTTGCCAGCCCAGGCGCTCCCGGGCCTTGGAGGCGTCGCCCAGGAGCACGTCAACTTCGGTGGGCCGGTAGTAACGAGGATCGATCTCCACGTATTGCCGCCAATCCAGGTCCTGGTAGGTGAAGGCCGCCTCCAGAAACTCCCGCACCGAATGGGTCTCACCGGTGGCCAGGACGTAATCCTCGGGGGAGTCCTGCTGCAGCATGAGCCACATGCCCTCCACGTAGTCCGGGGCGTAGCCCCAGTCCCGGCGGGCCTCCATATTGCCCAGGAAGAGTTTCTGCTGCAGCCCCAGCTTAATCCGGGCCACGGCCCTGGTGATCTTACGGGTGACAAAGGTCTCACCCCGCCGGGGCGATTCGTGGTTGAAGAGAATGCCGTTCACCGCAAACAGGCCGTAGGCTTCCCGATAGTTGCGCACCATCCAGTAGCCATAGAGCTTGGCCACCGCATAAGGGCTCCGGGGCCGCATGGGAGTCTCTTCGTTCTGGGGCGGCGGGGCATCCCCATAAAGTTCACTGGAAGAGGCCTGGTAAAACCGGCTCTTAATGCCGCTGCGGCGGACGGCTTCCAGCAGCCTGATCACCCCCAGGCCGGTGATCTCTCCGGTGTACTCCGGCAGGTCGAAACTCACCCGCACATGGCTCTGGGCCGCCAGGTGATAGATCTCCCCGGGTTGGATATCGTAGATCAAGTGGCTGAGCTGCCCGGCGTCGCTCAAATCGCCGTAGTGCAAGAATAACCTGGCCCCGGCTTCGTGCGAGTCCGTATAGAGATGGTCGATGCGCCGGGTATTGAAGGTGCTGGAGCGGCGTATCAGGCCATGGACCTCGTAGCCCTTCCCCAGAAGCAACTCCGCCAGATAGCTGCCGTCCTGCCCGGTGATCCCGGTAATCAGGGCCTTCTTCACCAGCCCCATTATATTCATCCTCGTTCATTAAGATTTTTGTTGCCGGAAACCGCACACCCCATCAATAAGCCTGACTATGTTTCAGACCCTGGAAGATGGTGCGCAAGATGATCCTCAAATCGAACCACAGGGACCAGCGGCGGAGATAATCAAGATCGTATTCCACCCGCTTTTCCATCTTATCCAGGGTTTCGGTCTCCCCCCGCCAGCCGTTGACCTGGGCCCAGCCGGTAAGGCCCGGACGCACCTTATGGCGCAGCATGTAGCCGGGGATAAGGTGCCGATAATATTCGTTGTGAGCCACCGCATGAGGCCTGGGCCCTACGATGGACATGCGCCCCTGGAGCACATTGATGAACTGGGGCAGTTCGTCCAGGCTGGTGCGCCGGAGAAGGCGGCCCAACCCGGTCACTCGGGTGTCATCGGGGGTGGCCTGCTGGATCTCCACCCCATCCTCACAAACCTTCATGGTCCGGAATTTATATACTACGATTTCATGGCCATCCAGGCCGTAACGCCGTTGTTTAAAGATTATCGGTCCCGGCGAAGATAACTTTACTCCCAGGGCGATTAACAGCATCAGGGGAGCAAGCGGGAGCAGGAGCAGACTGGCCAGGGTCAAGTCCTCCAGCCGTTTCACCCAGCCGTTGATCCCGAAAAACGGGGTTTCCCACAGGGAGATGAGGGGTATGCCCCTGAGATCGGTGAATCCGGCCGACAACAGGGAGAGGGTGAAGACATCCGGTACGAAATAGACCGAGGTGGTGGTATCCTGCAGGGCCTCCACCACCTGCCGCAGGCGGTCTTCCGCCCGCAGCGGCAGGGCCAGATAGACCATGTGCACTTGATTGGCCTGAACATAAGGGATCATCTGGTCCAGATTCCCCAGGATAGGATAATTCTTCTGAGGTTTGCCCCCCCCCAGGAGTTTCACTTCCCCCGCCAGGGAATCGTCGAAGAAGCCGAAGAGGCGCATCCCCAGCCAGGTGCTGTCCACCACATTCCGGGCCAGCCGCTGGCCCAGTTCCCCGGCCCCGGCAATCACCACGCTGCGAGTGTTCCGGCCTTGCTGCCGCAGCCAGCGCAAGCCCAGGTATACTTCCAAGCGCAAGGCCACCAGGGCCAGCGGCGTCAGCGCCATCCAGGTCAGAACCACCTTCCGGGAAAAGAACACCGAGGTCTTGGTCACAAACCCCAGCACCGACAGGATGGCGATCACCAGTATCCAGTTGAGAATGACCCGGCGCACCAAGCGCATCAGGTCGGCGCCCCGCCAGGGCTGGTAGAGAAGGGCGGCCTGGAAGACCAGGACGGTCAACAGGAAGGTGGCCAGAGCCAGCAGTTGGTAACGGATGCGGAAAGGCTCACCGCATAGGCGGCACAGGAGAAACAGCAGCAGCGCCACCACTACCCCATCCAAGAGCCACTGGACCCGGGAGATGAGCCAGCGGTTCTGATCAAAGATGCCCTTTTGCCGGTTAATGAACACGCTCTTCTCTCTGACAACTGATGCCGGCCGATGCCTGGCCTTTTACCAGCGGATTAGAGACCCTGCCGTGGAGTAAACGTTAATCAAGGCCGCTGAGCAACTCTTCCCACTGCCGCAAGATGCGTTCCCGGTCCCAAAAAGCCTCGGCGTATCGGCGGGCCCGGACGCCCATCTCCTTCCTGGCGCCGGGGTCCCCGGCCAATCCCAGGACCGCCTGGGCCAGGGCCCTGCCGTCTTCCGGCGGCACCACCAGCCCCGCCCGGGATTCGGTGGTGACCCGGGCCAGTTCCGTGCCCTCCCCGGCGGTGGCGATAAAAGGCCGGCCGGCCGCCATAATGTTGGTCAGCTTGGAGGGCATCACCAAGTCCGCGGCCTGCTGCCGCTGCACCACCAGGTGCAGGTCAGCCGCCGCCAGCAATAATGGCAAACGACTGTCTGATTGTAACGGCAAAAAGGTCAAATTATCAAGCCCCAGGTCTTGGGCCCGCAATTTTATGCGGTCCCGGGCGGCGCCCTCCCCGGCTATGAGGTAGCGAATCGACGGCTTTCCCCGGGTGAGGGCCGCGGCCTCCAGGATCACCTCCAGGCCCTGTTTCTCCCCCAGGTTGCCGGCATAGAGCACCACGGTCTCCGAGGTCAAACCCAACTCCCGGCGAAGGGCGTTGAGCCGCGGGCCGGGCCGCACCTTATCGAGGTCCGCCCAGTTGGGCAGCACCTGCAGACGGGCCGGCGGCACCCCCTTGGCCGCCAGGCGGGCCGCCATGGACCGGGAAATGGTGGTCACCGCCCGAGCCTGACGAAAGAGGTGGAGCTCCAGCCAGGTCAGCCCGGCCAGCAACAATGGTTGGCGCAGGATGCCCAGCTCCCGGGCCGCGTCCAACTGCAGGTCCTGGACGTGGATCACCAGCGGAACAGCCAGGCGTCGGGCCAGCAGCCCCGGGACCAGCCCGGAGGTCATGGGGGGGCAGACCGCCACCATGGCGTCCCAGGGGCGCTGCAGCAGGCCAGTTGACCACCAGTAGAGACAACTGGCGCCAAAGGAGCACTCCTGGAGCAGCCGGCCCAGGCCGGTGACCCGGCCGGGCACGTACTGGGGGGCCCGCAGCACTTCCACCCCATCTCGCCATTCCCGCCGCCAGCGCTGGGGCCGGTAGTCCTCTCGCACCCGCCACTGGGGATAGTAGGGCGCCGCGGTGAGCACTGTCACCTGATGCCCCCGGGAGGCCAGATACGCCCCCAACTCCCCGGTATAGCGGCCGATGCCCAGCAATTCCGGGGCATAGTTCATGCCATGAATCAGCAGCCGCACGGTCTAGTGCTCCACCCGGGCATTGGCCACCAGGCAATCACCCCGGAGTCGCCGGTCGGCCCGGGAAAAGAAAGGCAGCAGCAGCCGGGCCGCCAGCATCATTCCGGCCAGCAGCGGGGCCGAACGCAGGGCCCGGTTGCGGCCCCCAATCCTTTCGCCCAGGCGGAGGCAGAAAGACTGGGCCAGCCAGAGGGCCGGCGTGAAGCTCTTTACCTCCGTCAGCCGCAACCCGGCACGAGCCAGAACCTCCTCCAGGGTCCGGGGGGAGAAGTGCCAGAGGTGATAGGGCACGTGCCAGTTGATCCAGGCCCGGCCGAAGACCCGGCGCCAGAGGCTCCGGGCGTTAGGGCAGGAAATCCAGACCTCGCCCCCGGGACCCAAAAGGCGGCGCACCTGGGCCAACATGGCTACCGGGTCCGGGGCGTGCTCCAAGACGTTGGCCAGCACCACCACCGCGTAAGGCTCCGCTGGGCTAAACTCCTCCAGAGTCCCGGTATATACCGGGAAGCCCCGCCGCCGGGCCAGGGCCGCGGCCTTCTCGTTGATTTCCAGCCCCTCCGCCGCAAAACCGTTGGCGGCATAAAGGCTCAGGCTCCGGCCTTCATTGCAGCCCAGGTCCAGGAGGCGGCCGGCGCCCCGGCGCATATGGAAGGCAGGGTCGCCATCCCATCTCAGCCAGAGGCGGTACCAACCGGAGGCCAGGAACCGCTCCCGCACCGACTGATAAGCGCCCCCCACCCCGGCGTTGTAAAATTTCTCGTACAGGCCTTGCAATTCCTGCGCCGTGGGCCGGGGCCAGGTCTGCTCCAGGCCGCAATGGGGGCAAGTCATGATCTCATAAGTCCCGGGCGCCCCGAACCGCTGGTCCCTCAGGCCTTCCCCCAGGACCTGACAAACCTGCCCGCATAGCCAACATTTCCGGGGATCGGCAAACGCGGTTCCCATCAAAGCAGGTCCCGGTATTTCTCGGAGATGGGGGAGTCGAGGTCCTTGAGCTCCTCCAGCTTGAGGCTCACCTGATACTCATAGAAGGCATGGAGCAGGCAGTAACGAAAACCCAGGCGCCCATCCAGAAATCCCAGCCTGAGGAGGTACATCCAAAGGAATTTGATCAGGGTCCGGGCCGGCAGATAACGATAAGCCAGGTTTTTCAGAAAGCGGCGGCGCTCCGGCCCCCGGGTCCACAGGAGGGCCGGCAGACTCCGGGCCGGTTTCCGAGCCGCCCGGATGATGTGAGCCGCCTCCACCGCCTCCAGGCTGGAATAGAGGTTGTGTCGGTCAAAATAGCGCTCCAGGCCCTTATAATCATGATGGACCAGGGGGTTCTGCAGATAGCCCGCCGGCACGTCCAGCAGCACGTGCTCATGGACCAGGCGGGATTCATAACGGCCCCGGCCCAGCTTGAGCAGGCGCAAGTTATAATCGGGAAACCAGCCGCCGTGGCGGATCCATTTGCCGCAAAAGAAGTTTTGCCGGGCCAGGTAATAGCCGCAGACCTCCCCGGGCCGGGCCACTGCCGCGGCGATCTCCCGGGCCAGGGCCGGGCTGACCCTCTCGTCCGCATCGAGGATCAGGACCCAGTCGTGGGCGAAATCGAGGTGATCCAGGGCCCAATTCTTATGGGCCGAGAAATTGTCAAACGGCCGCTGCACCACTCGGGCCCCCAGCCGCCGGGCGATATTTACCGTGTCGTCGTCGCTGAAAGAATCCAGGACCACGAGGTCCCCGGCCCAGGCCACGCTCTCCAGGCAGGCCTTGAGATTGCGCGCCTCGTTCCTGGTACAGATTAGCACTGACACGGGAGCCTTATTTAAATCCGGCATGAGATTCCCTGAGCCGGCCCCCCAAGGCCAGAGCGGCGCGTTATCCCCTGCAAAAGCTGCATGACCTTAAATTTACCTGTTTTTCGGGTAGTTGGCAATGATCCCGGAGTACACCTCCTGCAAGTCCAGGGCGATGCTTTCCCATTGAAAGCGTCGGGCCACCAGCTCTTTGCCTCGCCTGCCCATGTCCGCCGCGGTGTCCGCCTCGGCCACCAGGCGCTCCAGGGCGGCGGCCAGGGGGTCCACGGCGCACGGCGTCACCAGGCCGGCGCCGGCCGCCTCCACCTCCCGCCAGATGTTTACCTGGTCGGAAATGACCACCGGCAGGCCGCAGGCCATGGCCTCGATAACCGCTATGCCGAAATTCTCAGAGTACGAGGGCAACACGAATAACCGGGCATCCCGCAAAGCCGCCAGCTTTTCCTCCCCCAACAACATGCCGGTGAAGGTGGCGCAGTCGGCAATGCCTTCCTGTTGGAGCCATCCCTTGACCCTGACGCCCCAGCCGTCATCATCGGGACCGGCCACCACCAGGTGCAGGTCCCGCCGCTTCCGGACCACCCGGGCCAGGGCCTGAACCAGCAAGTCCAAACCTTTCTTAAAATTTATCCGGCCCAGGAAGAGAATGATCTCCTTGTGGCCGATTTCCGGAAACCGTTCCCGAAACCGTCCCGGGGCAGGCAGGTCCTGAAACTCCCGCAGGTCCACCCCCAGGGGCACCACCACCCCCGGGGCGTCGCCGATGTGCGGGCGGGCCAGCCGCTCCTCTTCCTCGCTGGTGAAATGGAGGGCCGCGGCCCGCCGAATATTGCGGTTCTCGAAGGCGGCCTCCATGACGTACTTGCGGCAGCGGTGGCGCCGATAAAGGTAAGGGTCCAGGGTGCCGTGCGGCCGCACCAGGTAAGGGACGCCGTAGCTGCGGCAGTAATGCCCGGCCACCAGGTCGTGAAACAGGTACAGGGAATGGATATGGACCAGATCGGCTTCCCGGATGCCCCCTGCCAGGGCCCGGGCCAGGGGCCAGGAGGTCCCCCAATAACGGGGCGGCTGAATGGGATAATAGCGAATTTCTACCCCATCCTGGATGAGCGGCCGGCCCAGCGGCACCGCCAACTCCCCCGGCCCATCCTGGTTGGTGGTGTAGATCTTCACCTCATGCCCCAGGCGGGCCACGGCCCGGGCCATTTCCACACAGGCCTTGGACGGCCCCCCGTAGCGCGGCGCCAGGTTGGCGATGACATGGAGGATTTTCATTTCAAATCCAATATTCTTGTATCAGCGTGGCTTTTTGTTATCTGTTTTCGGTCTCTGCCAAGGGGCCTTTGACTTTGATTTTGACTTCAACTTTGAACTCTAACGCAAAGGAATCGGTGGGCAGTGCCCACCCCACATCTTATCCGCTATTTTGGGGCTGGAGACTCACCCTGCGTGAGTCTGCTGCCCAGGCTTCCCGCCGGCTAAAGCCGCCGGCCGCCAAAGAATGGTATTCTCCCTTCCCAAGGCAGGCCCAGACCCGCCAGACACCGGGTCCACCACCAAATGAGGCCGGTGATTACCAGCGGTGCGCTCCAGGGGAGGATCAGGAAAAACAGCAGACTAAGGATAACCGGCACTATCTCCTTGATGAAAAACCACCCGGAAAAGCGCGGCTGATACCGCTTGAGCAGGTAGGGCACGAACCAACAGGGCAGGAGCAGGTCTCCGGCGATCATCCCCAGGATCACGCCGGGGAGCCCCAGACGCCGGCCTCCCAGATAGGCCAGCCCGAGGTTCAGCAGCGAAGAGACCAGCATCATCTTCGCCAGGGTCCGGTGCCGGTTGGTGGCCATCAGTGGATGGCAGCAGGTGAGCCAGATCAGGTATTCCCCCATGTAAATCAGGAAGAGGTCCATGACCAGTTGCTGGTACGCCACGGTTTTCCTTAACCAGACATGATAGATGTTCTCCCCCCAGAAATGAAAGAGCGCCATGAAGATGACCGCGGCGATCAGGGTGGTGCGAAAGATGGCCCGGAATAACAAATAGAATTTTTCCTCGTCTAGCTGGACGTCCAGGCGGGTCAACTCCGGCCAGGCTGCGTGGGAGACCTGCTCAAAGAAGGACCGCATCAAGTTGACGATGGTGCGCATGGTGGAAAAGACCACCACCTGCACCGAGCCCAGGAGCATCCCCACCACCAGGACGGTTCCCTGGACGGAGAAGGCCTGGGCCATCTGGATGCCGAAAAAACCGAGGCTTGGTCTGATGAAGGTCAGGCCGAGGGAGAGGTCGGCCTCCCGCAGGGAAAACAATCGGAATTGGGGGAAACGCCGGTTCAGGTCCCACCCGACCACCAGGGCCGCCCCCAGGTAGGGCAGCAGTTGCAGGCAGGCGATGGCCACCAGCCCCCCGTGTAGCCAGAGCCCCAGGGCCACCAGGATCATGGCCAGCAACTGCATGATATTGGTGAGCATCACCCCCCGGGGCAACAGCCCCACTGAACGGTAAACCCCAACCAGGATGCCCTGGGGCAGCGAGAAAACGTATTGGAAGGCCAGGATGGCCAACACCAGAAAAACCACCTGCCGGCTGGTAATGGTGATCTGCAGCAGCGAGCCGGGGGGGAAAACCAGCATCACCCCCAAAAATCCCAGAAAAACCGCCAGGGGGAGGATCAAAAACAAGGCGAGGCCGGTGTGCAGGATCTTGCGGAACTGCGGCACATCCCCCAGGGCGTAGGCCTGGGTCAGGCGGTTGACGATGTAAAGCTGGCCACCCAGGTCGGTCAGGAAGAGATAGGCGCCGATGGAGGTGAGGAGGAGCCATTCCCCGTAAACTTGTACCCCCCAGGCAGTTAAAAATAGGGGCACCAGCAAGACCCGGGAGGCCAGGTTGATGATCTGGGCCAGGAAGTTGGCGCCCATCCCTTGAATCAAGCGCTTCCGCATGGTTATTGAGCTTCTCCCGGTGTCTGGAGGATCAGCAGGTGCGCCTTGCCTCTCGGCTTCTCCCAATTTACCGGATAATTGCCACCGTTACCAAACCAGGCTATCCCGAACCTATGGTCCCGGCCAGGATGCTCCGGTAGCAGGCCATCATCTTGTCGCCATGGTCCGCCCAGGTGAACCCGGTTCGCACCCGCTCCCGGGCGGCTTCCCCCATGCGGCGGGCCTCCTCCGGGTTCTCGTAACAATACAGAATCTTCTCCTTAAGCGCCGCAACATCCCGAATGGGCACGATGAATCCCTCCCGGCCCTCCCGGATCAGGTCGCCCCCCCCGGTATTGGTCGTACAAATCACCGGCAGGCCGCAGGCCATGGCCATAGGCTGCACCATGGCCAACCCTTCTTCGATGGACGCCAGACAGAACACCGATCCCTGGGACATATATTTGTAAAGTTCGGTTTCAGGAAATTGACCTTTTAGCATGATAGAAGGGGAAGCAAACCGTGAGAGAAAAGGCCTGACTTCATCCGTGACGCTACCGATAAGCCACAATTCTGCGTCTTTCAACTTGAGTTCGGAGAAGGCTTGCAAGAGATAGGGCACCCCTTTCCTGAGGCTTAGATTGGCGCAATGGATGATCCTAAAAGTTTTATCTTCCTTAGGAACAGGATAAAAGTGCGTCAGATTTACGCCATAAGGAATCTGGATGAGTTTTTCCTCCGGAATGCCGTACTGGAGAAAGGTCCCTTTAACAAATTGCGACGGGACCGAAATAAAATCCGCCTCCTGGTATTCCCGCAATTCCCGCTCCACGACTCGGGGATGGACCACCGTTTTTCTCATACCAAACCGGGCATATTCTTCTTCTAAGATCTTTCGCTGATACAGCATGTGGGTCGAACCACGCTCCAATACGGTTTTGGCCCCCATTTGGCGGGCCCGCCGCAGGGAGTAGAGGGAACACCCGCTCAGCCCCGCAAAGATATCGCTCTGGTTCATGATATGTCTTGCGGCCTGACGATCAAATAATTCAAATATCATATATTGTGGATTGAAGAGAGATTCCGTGAAGCGGCTGATTTTTCGCCAGGCCCGATTATGAATTTCATGAATCAACAGCGAATCAACCTTATCCGGACTAATCCCATAGCGGGCAGCTTCAAATTTAGGATAACTGGTGATCAGCCTGCCCAGGAGGTTATGATCCTGCAGCTGTTTGGCAAGATGAAATAAATGAAAGCGCCCCAAAACGCTTATGGTGATTTTCACAGACGAATACCCTTCATCGTTGTAAATAATAATTATGAAGAATAGGCTACTTCTAACATCTGTTTCAGATTTCTTTCATTAAAAATGCCGTTACGCAGACACCGTATTCTACTTTTTTCAGCAATGTCGGCTCGGAGCTTATCATCATTAAGAAGATTTTTACATTTCTCAATGCATTCGTTTACATCACTCCAAAAAACCGCCTCTACATCTTCCTGATATAATTTTAAGTGTTCCGAAGTTCTTTCGGCACACAACAAACCCCCACAATAGGGAATTTCAAAGGTTCTGGTGGTGTGCAAATCCCGATTCCATTTGGAAAGGAGCCCCAAGGAAACCTTGGCCAGTTGAAGGGCTTTGATATAATCATCCCCATAGATGGCCGGGCCTTGCCGCACGGACTGCAAAGTTGGCCATTCCGGCGCTTTTTGCCAGTCATTGCCGTAAATGGTCAGCGGCACCCCTGCTTCCACCAGCTTCTGCAAAAATGGACCTCTTTCCGGCATCCAGGTGCCGATAAATAGGACTTCATGCGACCAGCGTTGCCGATCTTGGGGAGTTATTTCTCGTGGCCCGTCCAATTCATCCACCGCCATAAATACTTGTATAACCTTTTGGGCCCCCAGGGCATAGGCCTCGGCTACATTGACCTGTCGCACCACGGCCAGCAAATCATAATGGGGGACGGCTTCAAGATATAGCCGCCACTTTTTTTTATCCCGGGTGCCAAAGGGGTCATCGTTATTATAATTAATAACGAGAGATGAAACTTTCTTCAAAACGCCTAATATCTTGCGCCCAATTAATTCTCCATTATCCACGTAAGTCACATCAAATTTTAATTTACGGATAATTGGAGTAATTTTTTTCTTAAAATAACTCTCTATTAATGAAGCCCCGCCATAATAAATTAATCTTCCGACAAATTGTTTAACGGGAAATAAACTATAAGGATCTATCAGCATTACGTCGTGGCCAAGACGCCTCAAGGCCTGGGCTCTTTTTATCGCATTCCCTCCCTCGGCCCCGAGAAAAAGAATTTTTAATTTGTCTTCCATAATTACTGAGCTGAAATATCAAAGGTCATCATACTAATTTATTCCTCAGGATATCTGCCCAGGCCCTTTGCGGCCCGACGACATCTTCTTATATACCCCATTTCTCTCTTGTCATATGAATGTTTATACCTTTATTTATTGGCCACAATTAATACTTCAGGAGTGAACCTGTTTTTTAATTTATTCGATCCAAACCATAGCCGGTTTTCCAGAGCAAAAAATAATTTAAGGGAAGTTTTCGGCAGGACGCCGGGGAAAAAGATTTTCAAAATGTGGCGCATGGTCCCAAAAATCATTTTATTAAGGCAGCAGCCGATGAGTTTTTGAATTCTGAAGCTTCCTTCCCCACCTGCGAACTCGCGAGCCATATGATCGGAGCGTAGAAAAAATTGTATTTCCGTATAGCCGGCATTGCTCAAGGTAATTTTTAAATCGGCTTGATTCGTTTTCCACGGATGGCCCGCGTCAATCATGATAAAATCAAGCTGATCCAGCCTGTGCTTTTGCCGGATAACCTTGAGAATCCACTTGGCAAAAACTGCGTCTGGTGCTCCGTCCATTGGGAGAATTGCCACTAAAGAATTGGAGACCTGCGCGCAGAAACGTAATATTGCTTCAGGATCGTACATATGTTCCAAGACATGATTCGAAAAAATCAAATCAAATGATGTCATAATATCCTGACATAGGTCATTAACGTTGCAACGGATAAAGTTAATATTTATTAAATTTTTAATTAATGGCCTCAATTTATCCTCAAAATCTACTGCAGTAATCATGGCATCAGGCAACACTGAATGGATAAATAACAATTCATCCCCCAAGCCACATCCTATTACCAGGACATTTTTGGCATTCCGGGGGATGAAAGCCATTTTCCAGATATACTCCCTCAATAACTTTTGTTTTTCCTGAAGGCTAAGCCCGGCTTGCTCCATCAAAGTGTTAAGGCGGAAACTTGCTTCTTGAGATAAAGTTATGCGGTCCCCCTGAATAAATGTCAAACTGACGGGATCGCCATAGGGCCTTATCTCCAGGTGCGCGCTGATTTCTTGGCGACAACGCCTGTTGGTTTCTAGATCCGGCCCGTTGGCAAAAGGGTAATTCTGTAAATAGACCTGTAACTCCGGGTCGGTTATCCGAATCAATACCCCAGGAAAGCTCTCTTCAGTTAAGGTGTTTTTGCTTCCAGTCACCATCTAGTCTGCTCCAGCATTATGCAACAGATTTTTCCAGAGACTTCGCATCGGGCTTTAAAAACGTAACCGTTTTCGCACTCTTAATCAGGTCGGGGCCGCAAGCCCACCTGATCGCTGACGATGACAACCCGGCCGGCGTTCATCACATCATTGACCACCAGCCCTCAGGGCCGCCTCCCGGCGGCAGGAAAACCCTTCGGCCTGCTCCAGGTTGTCGTAGTTGCAGTTGGCCCCCCGAACCTAGAAGACCTCGCTGAAATCGCCCCATGAGAGAGATAGTCACCTTTCATCTCAATTCGGACCTGAGCCGCTCCTTTTTCATGATGGCGAAGGTGGCCTGCCGTTCCCCCTGCAGGGCGGCCAGCTGCTCCACCGCATAGGCGTAGAAAAATGGCCCCAGGTCCTTGAGACCCCGGTCGGAATGACGAACCGCCTGCAGGCAGGTCCAAAGGGCCGGGGCCACCGTGGTCAGCCATACCAGGGTCTTCACGGTCTTCAGACCGTTCCAAAGCAGAATCTTCCACCAGGGCCAGCGGTCCAGAAAGCGGTGCGCCTGGGCCGAACCCGCGCCCCGTTCTTGGCGGTTGCGCCAGTACCCCTGAAAAGAGGCCGGGACCACGTAGGCCGCCTCCAGGCCCAGATCGATAACTTTTTTAGCCTCGATCCGGCGCAGGCCGCGGCCCAAAAAGCCGTCTTCCCCGGCGCAAATGGGCGCCGGGAAGCCGGTGGGAAACAGACCGGCCTTCAGGGCCGCTTCCCGGCGACAGGAAAACCCTTCGCTCCAGTCCATGTTGGCAAAGTTGCAATCGACGGCCCGGCTGTAAAAGACCTCGCTGGCGCAGTGGATATACCGGGGGAACAGGAATTCCCGGTTGGCCACCTTGGCATCCACCAGCACGTAATCCGCCCCATTTTGATAATGATAGGCCAACCTCCGCAGGAAATCGGCGGGCAGGCGCACATCGGCATTGAGCAGGACGACCACCTCGCCGCTGGCCTCCCGGATCCCCAGATTCCTGGCCTCGCAAGGGCCGCCGCCCCCCGGGTGAATGAGGCGCACCCCCTGCCGGGCGTAACCCTCGACGATCTCCGGGGTGCGGTCACTGGAATTATCCACCACGATGATCTCCCGGTCGGGATAGTCCAGACCCAGGAGGGCCTCCAGGGTGGCGGCGATATCCCTTTCCTCATTATAGGTCGGGATGATGATGCTGAACTTCATGGGTTAGCCATCACCGCCTGGAGGGCCTGGCGCAAGCCTGCCAGATCCTCGGAAAAGCCCCATGAGGAGATGAGCTCCCGGCTCCTGGCCCCCATGCGGTGGCAGGTTTCGGGATCGGCCAGCACCTTGCTTAGGGCCGCGGCCAGCGCCGCCACCTCTCCCGCCGGGAAGATATAGCCGTTCTCGCCGTTTCTCACCAGGTCCGGACCGCATCCCACCTGGTCGCTGACGATGATGGCTTTGCCTGCGTTCATCGCTTCGTTGACCACCAGCCCCCAGGGCTCCGACACCGAGGGTAGGACCAAGACGTCGCAGAGGTCATAATAAGCGGGAAGTTCGGTCTGGTTTTTGAATCCCAGAAATCTGACGCCCTCGAGCTGCATGTCCCGGGCCACCTCCTCCAGGGGCTGGCGCTGCTCGCCGTCGCCCACGAACAGCAGATAGGGAGGTTCGGCCACCGCGGCCTGGCGATTCAAGTGGATGTAGGCGCCCAGGAGGTCGGCGGGGCGTTTTCTGGGTTCTAGTTTGCCGAGGAACAGGATGACCGGCCTGCCGGGCGCCAGTCCCAGTTCCCGGCGCCATTCCTCCCGCCGGACCCCGGCCTTCCGGGCCTCGGTCTGAAAAAAGGTGTTGTCCACCGCATAGGGCATCCAAAAGATCTTTTCCTCGGGGATGCCATAATGCCGATAGTATTCCCGGTTTAAACTACCGATGGCCAGGAAACCGTCGGCCAGGCGTTTAAGCCCGGCAAAAAAGCCGGCCTTGAGCAGCCGCTTGCCGATATTCGGCCGGGTGCCGCTGAGGGTGGCTTCATCCCGGATCAAGAGCTTGAGGCCCAGCCTCTTGGCGGACCACATGGCCAGCCAGTGGAACCAGCGGTTATAGCCATGGATCCATAGGACCTCAAAGCGGCCTTCTCTCAGGCTGCGGCCCAAACCGTAGTTGAAGGGTCGCCAAAACGACACCCGCTCCCGCCCGCCCAGGGCCCGCAGGAATTCATAGCGATAACCCTCCAGCAGGGGCACGTCCCAATCGATCACCCGGCCAAAGGATGGGTCCAGGAATTTCTTGGTGGAAAAATCACTGCAAAAAAACACGGTCAGGTCGAAACCCGGCTCCCGGGCCAGGCGGCGCAACAGCGGGGCCTGGTACTGGATGGGGTGGGTCACCAGGTAGGCCAGGCGGATGTCAGCCATGGTTCTTAAGCCGCTTAAGTTCATCCTGGCACATCAGCCGGACTACCTCCGGCATCTGGCAACGCGCCCGCCAACCGAAGATGCTGGCGGCCTTCTGCGGGTTACCCCGGCTGACGGCAATCTCCGTGAGCCGGAAAAACTCCGGATCGATGACCACGTGGTCCCGCCAACTTAGCCCCACCTGGGTAAAGGCCGCGGCCACGAACTCCTCCAGGCTATGGCTCTCCCCGGTGGCGATGACGTAATCGTCGGGTTTCTCTTGCTGGAGCATCAACCACATGGCCTCCACGTATTCCGGAGCCCAGCCCCAATCCCGCTGGATGGCGATGTTGCCCAGACGCAGCTTCTCCCGGCTGCCCGCAGCGATACGGCAGGCCGTGGCGACGATCTTCTTGGTGACAAACCGCGCCGGCCTCAGAGGCGATTCATGGTTAAACAGGATGCCGGAGCAGGCAAAGAGCCGGTAGGCCTCCCGGTAATTGGCCACTTCCCAAAAGGCCGCGGCCTTGGCCACCGCATAGGGGCTCCGGGGCCGAAACGGGGTGGTTTCATCGGCGGCGTCGGAAATATCCCCGAAACATTCGCCGGAGCAAGCATTATACAGCTTGATCGGCCTTCCCAGGAACCGGATGGCCTCCAGCAGGTTCAAGGTGCCGATGCCGATGCTTTCCATGGTCTCCACCGGCTGCTGGAAAGACAGGGCCACCGAACTCTGGCCCGCCAGGTTATAGACCTCGTCCGCCTCAGCCTTGAGAAGGGCCTGGAGGACGCTGCGGAAATCCGTCAGGGCCACCGATTCCACCTCTACCCGGTGCCGCAGGTTTAGCCGCTCCAGATTGGCAAAGGGGGAGACCTGGGCGTCCCGGGAGCTCCCCAGCACTCGATAACCCCGGCTCAACAGGAACTCTGCCAGGTAGGCGCCGTCCTGGCCGGAAATCCCGCAGATAAACGCCTTTTTCATGGGGTTCGTCATCCTTTTTCCATGATCCGCCGGACAATCTCATGACACCGCCGGGTGAAGTTCTCCAGGGAGAAATGGCTCAAGCCCGGAGGAATGACTCCCCTGGGCCGGTTCAGCACTTCCAGGATGCCCCAACGTAACTCATCCCGGTCATGAGGGTCGACCAGAATCCCCAGGGCGCCGTCCCGCAGGGCCTCCCGGCTACCGTCCAGTTTGCTCCCCAAAACCGGGATGCCGCAGGCCATGGCTTCCAGATAGACGAAGCCGAAGCCCTCACCCCAACCGGGCATGACGTAAGCATCCGCCAGGCGGTAATGGCCCGGCTTTTCCTTTTCGGGAATGAAGCCGGCAAAAACCACCCGGTCGGCCACTCCCAAGGACCTCGCCTTGGCTTGCAGGCGCTCCCGGTCGTCGCCATCGCCCACGATGAGATAGGCGATTTCCGGGACTTGCTCCGCCAGCTCCGGCAACAGCTCCATTACTTCGTCGATCCCTTTGTAGTTGTCCGTGGCCCACAGTCGGCTTACGGTGAGCAATACGGTCTTGCCGGCCAGTCCGTAGCGCTGGAACAACTCGGGGTTCTTGCCGCCCACCCCGTAATGCTGCGGCGCCACCGCATTGGGCAATAGAAATACCCTGTCCCGGGGGAGCTTGGCCCAGGCCAGGAACCGCTCCGTGGTCACCTCGCTGATGGAAATCACCGCGTCCACCTTGCCGGCGAACCTGGCGGCCAGGGCGCTCCGGGGCGGCTGCCAGGCGTCCAGACCGAAGATAAACACCGCCAGGCGAGCGCCGGTTTTCCATTTGGCCAGATAGGCCAGGGGCAGCAGAAAAAGATGGCCGCAACAGATTAACTCATATTTCCCCGGGGCCACCAGGCAGCGAAGCATCGCCAAGAAAAACCGGATTTTGCTGTTTATGCCGCTCGTGACATAAGTGAGCTTTGGAGGCATGGGCTCCAGAGGCAGCGGACAACGCCGGGGCACGGCCACCACTTCGGTCACCCCGGGGTAGGCGCACAAGGCGCCGAGCAGGTCCCGATTGTACTGGGCGATACCCCCATGGCCGCCAAAGGCATCACTGACCAGCGCCAGGATCCTCACGCCGGGCCTCCGGTATGGTGGCGATAAACCAATCGGGCCCAACCCCTGAGGCCCCGTTGCCGGGATAATTCACTATGGTCTTCGGCCTCCGCCAGCCACTGCGGCACCGGGATGGAAAACCCGGTCTTGCCTCGATTGAGCACCTCCTCCGGCAAAGGCTGTTCCGGAGTCCTGGCCAGGTCCAGCTTGGTGGGCGGCTCCCTCATGGCCAATAGCGGCGCCACCTGGCGCAGCAACTCCAGGTCCACCAGGGGCACACGAATCTCCAGGGAATGAGCCATGCCGGCCCAATCCGCATCCCGCAGGAGCTGTTGCCGCATGTACCAGACCATTTCCAGGGCGGAGACCCGCAAATGAGCCCCCTTAAGCCCTCGCACCGTCTCCCCCAGCCGGGCCAGAGGCTGTAGTTCCCGCCAGCCCTCCCGGACCAGGTCCGGGTCCAGGACCTCGGGCAGTTCCCAGGGCATGAAGAGGCTCCTGCGCAGCAGGTAGGCCCCGGGATAGGTGCCGCCGTACTCCAACAGGCCGGCATATTTGGGGGAAGTGAAGCGCTT
The DNA here is from genome assembly GCA_052147455.1 of Desulfobaccales bacterium. Taxonomy (GTDB): domain Bacteria; phylum Desulfobacterota; class Desulfobaccia; order Desulfobaccales; family 0-14-0-80-60-11; genus JAPLJC01. The sequence goes on from JBKQKO010000035.1 coordinate 46,507, forward strand.
CAACAGCGGCGCCGAGATGATCCGGAAGGCCCGCCCCAGTTCGGGAACCCTGCCCATCCAGGCCAGGGCCCCGGTCAGACGGGGTATCCCCCGGAAGCTGGGGTAGCCTCCCAGCAGTTCGTCTCCCCCCAGGCCCGACAGCGCCGCCTTCAGCCCGGCCGCGGCCGCCGCCTTGGCCACGAAATAGGTGTTCACCCCATCCAGGGACGGCTGGTCCATGCTGTGCAAAATTTTGGTAAAATCCTGTTGGAAATCCTCCCGGGTGATCCATTGGCAATGATGGCGGGCCCCATAGCGCCGGGCGATCTCACCGGCCCACCGGGTCTCGTCGGCGACGCCACCCTGGAGTTCCTGAAATCCCAGAGTGATGGCATTCAGCCGCCCCCCCTGCTGGCAGGCCAGGGCCAGGACCGTGCTGGAATCCAGGCCCGAGGAGAGGAAGACGCCCACCGGCACGTCGGCGATGAGATGATGGCTGACGCTGTCCGTCAAAGCCTGCCGCAGGCGGTCCCCAAGTTCCTCCAGATCGCAGTGCAGCCCTTCCCCCGCGGCCTCGGCCTGCCGCAGTTCCTCAACAATGCTGCAAAACTTGCGGATCCGCGGGCGGCCCCGGGCCTCCACCACCAGGAGGGCGCCGGGCGCCAGGGAGCGGATCCCCCGGTAAAGGGTGTAAGGCTCCGGCAGATAGCCCCAGAGGAAAAACCCGACATGACCGGCCGGCTCCGGCCTGGTGTCGAGGCCGCCGCCTGCCAGCAGGGCCTTGACCTGCGAGGCAAAGCGCAGGGTGCCGCCGTCGTCGGCGTAGTATAGGGGCTTGATGCCGAAGGGATCCCGGGCCAGCACCACCCTCCTGGCCGCCTCATCCCAGAGGGCGAAGGCGTACATGCCCCGGAGCCGCCGGACCATGGACGGGCCGTGCTGCCGGTAGCAGTGGAGCAGGACCTCGGTGTCGCTGCCGGAGAAAAATTGATGCCCTTGCCCCTCCAGTTCCCGGCGCAATTCCCGGTAATTATAGATTTCCCCATTGAATACCACCCGCAGGGAACCGTCGGGGGTGGCCATGGGTTGGGCCCCAGCCTCGCTCAAATCGATGATGGACAGGCGCCGATGCGCCAGGGCCGCCCTGCCGTCGGCCGAGACCCACAGGCCGGCGCCATCGGGCCCCCGCGGTCTCATGGCATCGCGTATCTTCAGGATTTCTTCCGGAACCACCGGCGGGGCGGAATCACTGTAGGAAAAAATGCCAACAATACCACACATTTACTTAACCGCAACGCAAAGCAGATTCTGGCTCAGGATCTCTTTCCGGGCCAGGCTCCCGGTCTCCACCGCCAGGTAAAACCTTAAGAAACCCCGCAGCACCCGCCACAACAGCCAACGGAGGCCGCTGACCATCCCATGCACCACAGGTTGATCCTCGTAGCACTCGATCCGGGAAAAGCCGCAGGAGGTCAATAATTGCCCCAGGGAATCCCGGGTAAAGATGGTCTCATGGGTAAAATCCCCGTGCCCGACCCGGCCGCTGAACGGCGAGGAGCCGTTGGGGGTATGGATTATGACCTTGCCACCCGGCGCCAGAACCCGGTTTACCTGGTCCATGAATCTCAGGGCCTCATCCTTGCGAAAATGCTCCAAAACATCGAAGGCGATCACCAGACCCTGGGATTCGCCTTCCAGTGATTCCAAAACCGCCAGCAGCTCCCCTTCCCGGACCCCGGCGAGACCCATGCTTCTGGCCGCCGCCACCTGTTGCGCAGAGCGGTCGATGCCAACCATCTTGGCAAATCCCCGCCGGCGGGCAAAATACTCCAGCGCCCCGGCCCCACAGCCCAGATCCAGGATGGCGGTCTCGCGGTCTTCCGGGAAGTGATCCCGGATCAGCCTCTCCAGATAGGGAGCCCGGCGCCGGAACTCCTCCGCCTTCTCCCCAGCCGGAGCGGCGGCTCCGGCCTCCAAGTACTGCTGATAGATCCTGCGGCGATAATCGGGCAATGGATTTAACCCTTGATCACCCTGGCATCAACTTGCCTCCCGGGTAAGACGTTGCGGGTATCCACCCCCAACCGGGCATGGGCGGCGAGGAAGCGGTAGTCGATGCAGGTATGGCCGGAGGCAACGAGCACTGCATCGTAGGAGGCCGGATTCTCCGGGGTCAGCGGCGCGGATTCCATTTTGAAGTTATGCCGCCTGGTACGGCGCCTCCCCGGAATGACATGCCAATTAAAAATCCAGCCGCTAGATTATTCACCTGCAAACACTGCTTTACCTGCTGGCCGGCGGCAGCTCAGAATATGTTATTTTAACCAATATTTTTGAGCAAATCAAAGAAAACCATTTATGGGGCAGGGCGCCAGGAATTAGCCGAATCCCCTAAATATTTTGCCTGGCGGCAATATCGGGCAGTATTGGTTTGGGATTCTTTGGCTCTAGCGCAGGAAAGTATCCGGGTTCTGAGGGTTTGTCAAAGGGATAAGCGCCCAATTTTATTCTGCTAATAATTTCTAAGAATTGAAGGGTTGGGTAGAAAACGATGGCGACTTTTTCACTAGATTTCGAGGCGAGACCACTCTGGTGCACAAATTTATCTTACTGCCCGTCTTGGTATCAAAAAGGGTGGATTCCAAAAAAGCCCCGTCTCCGTTAAGAACCACCATATTGAGGCCGCCTCGGTTCCTGGAATGCTCCTCGCCCGGCTTTTGGGTTGGCAAATTCATTGAAATTTGTGCTATAATCGCGGCCGATAGACAATTCTGCTCCAAAATGAGGAAACTTAACGTGGTTAGAGTCGGTGGGAGCGCTCCGGAAAACGTCTTTTAACTGCGGCGGGTGGGTCTGCTGCATAATTTCAGTTAATAGGAATTGCAATTAAATAAATGATGAAGCGATAAAATGAATTCGATAAAAAATAAAATATTGAACGCAGGTCTGATATTATTCAGCGTTGTGCTGGTTATTATTTTATTAGAGATGATTTTGAGATTCACTCATTATAATATGCTCATCACAAAATATGAAGAATTTCGTTATTATTATACGGCAGATCTAAATAAGGGGTACGATATAAAACCGAATGTAGGCAAGTTTCAATCCAATGTAGATGAAGAGGTTTATTTCCCTATCTGGTCTAATACTTTAGGTTGTTTCGATGAACCTTATAAAGGGGAAAGTGATTATATACTCCTGCTGGGTGATAGTTTTGTTCATGGGCATGCACCCTTTGCCGATAAGTGGGGATCCCAACTGGAGAAATTATTAGGGTATCGAGTCTTAAAGTGTGGAGTCGATTCCTATGGCACCAAACAAGAGTTCTTAAAAGGAAAAGAAATTATTAAGATGACCAAGAAATCCCCCCGCCTGATTGTCGTGGGTTATTTCTGGCCCAATCTGGATCGCGACTACATCTTTCCCAACCAGACGGTTATTGATGGTTATCTGGTGAATCAGAACGAATTGAAGGATGTTAAAACAGGAGAGATGGTCTCAAGAAGAAATTTGGAAGAAAAATTCGGCTTTTTTTCTACCGGCCCGCTGATTAAAATCAAGAATTTTATTAAACGTGAATCAATTATTGGCAGATTCATAATTAGTGCAGTTAAAGATAACATTATGGGTCCAGCAGAGAATAATATATATAATAATGTACCTATTGCTTTCCTGGACTTCCCGTGGATAGAAAATGCTTGGCAAGATCATTTCAAGAATATCCAATTGATTCAATCACTTGCGGCACAAAATGGCGCACAATTATTAATAGTAATAATCCCCACGAGAGAACAAGTTTATCCATTCCTGTTTGGTTGGAAAAGTGCGAGGTTAGATCCGCAAGGACCTAATAAAAAATTAATAGCTTTTTTTAACAGGACAGGTATTGGCTATATGGATCTCCTGCCGCTTTTTGAAAAATATGCAGATCAAAGGCCACGTAAATTCCTTTCTTCCAGTAAGGACCTGTATTGGCGATATGATGGTCATTGGAATATTAAAGGTAACCATCTAGTAGGTCTTCTGGTGGCAAAATATATTTTAGAGAATAATCTTATTCCCATAATCCACAAAGATGAAAAATTAATATTGATTAATCAGAAATTGCAAGAATTGCAGAGCAAATCATCCCCATTATAAGAGTCACGGGGGGGCTTCGGTATTTTTTTGCGCCCCCAGTTAGTCTTGCTGCGGTTTTCTCAGTTAATAATTCCACAGGAAGCAAAGGTTGCGATGCTGGTCTTATTTCTCTACCCACCGGAAACCGACGCAGTCGTCAGTTACCTTCCTCAGATGAATAACAAGGCCGGGATCGGGATAAAGCCCCCCCTCGGTGTACTCCAGGTAGCCACCTATATCCAGGCCACCACGCGTCATGAAGTCAAGGTCATTGATTGTCGCCTAGTCGATGGAGGGTATGCAGAAATCGCCAACCTGGTGCGCCGATTGAAGCCAGACGTAGTAGGGATAACCGCCTGGACCGACTTCTGGTTCTCCGTGACTCGGGTGATTGAAGAAATCAAGACCCGCCTCCCGTGGGTGTTCGTGGCGGTAGGAGGACCTCAGACCCTCGTTTATCCTGATGAAGTGCTCAGTGCTCCGGGAATTGACGCCATCGTGGTGGGTGATGGCGAAGTTCCCATGGCGAGACTTTTGGAGTGCCTGGAAAACCAAGAGCGCGTCAACGGCATTCCTGGACTGCACTTCCAGGAATTTGGGATCCATTCGGACGTTGCCTATTATGAGAAAGACCTCGATCACATCCCGCCTCCGGACCGGACCCTACTCCCAATTGCTGAATACACCTCGGTGTTGGGTAAGAATCACTTGATGACCACCATGATAACCAGCCGAGGTTGCCCTTATTCTTGTGTCTTCTGTAAGATCAAGAAGCAGAAGCCCCTTAGCCATTCTGCGGCCCAGGTCATCTCCGAATTCGATCAGATCCACAGTCTGGGGGTGTCCGAGGTAGAAATCTACGATGATACATTCACGTGGTCTCACGAACGGGTTCGCGAGATCTGCTTGGAGCTGATACGTCGGGACTACGACATCAAATGGAGCGTGCGAGACAGGGTGAGCAACGTCCGGGAGGAAACGCTCAACCTGATGAGGAAAGCGGGGTGCACGAGGATCCACTATGGAATTGAAAGCGGTTCCAACAGAGTTCTGAAAAGGGTCAAGAAAGCAATCACGGTAGAGCAGGCCGAGCGTGCGGTAAGCCTGGCACGGAAGGCCGGATTCGAAATTCTCACGTTCTTCATGATTGGACTTCCTGGGGAGACCCGCGACGACATCCAGGCCACCCTGGATTTTTCGAGAAAACTTGATGCCGATTATTGCCAGTACTCTATAACCATACCCTATCCCGGCACGGAGATGTACCTGGAGGGGATGGGAAACGGACTTTTTCCCACGGATTTCTGGCGGGATTTCACCCAGCGTCCCACGGCGAACTTCAAAATCCCCTATGTATCGTTGTGTGAAGTGCCGTTTGCCGAAATGCTCGAAATCCATGACCAAGCGACGCGCGCCTTCTATTTCCGGCCGGCGGTGATCTTCAGAGAGTTGTGCAAGCTCAGATCCCTCGCGGAGTTGAAGAGAAAGGTGAGCATGGGGCTTGCCCTGCTTCGCTAGGCAGCCGAAACGCCACCCCCTCCATGGTGGGGAGCGGGGCAGCCTGGCGCCAGCGTGCCGTTTCCAATGAATGAATAAGGAGACATCAATGATTTCTGTGGTCACACCATTCTACAATGAGGCTCAAATCCTGGAGAAGTCGGTAGCGCAGCTTCTCAAGAGTCTCGAGCAGTTGGATGATGACTGGGAGATGATCATTGTTAATGACGGGAGCACCGACGGCTCAGGCGATATCGCGGTGGGGATTGCCGCCAGGCATCCGGACAGAATGCGATTGGTGAGCTATCCGGTGAATCAGGGTCGGGGCTATGCGCTGAAGCAGGGAATAGACACATCCCGAGGAGAGATCATCATTACCACGGAGATAGACAGCTCCTGGGGCCCTGCCATAGTGTTCCAATTGGCCGATTTCCTGAAAGCGAATTCCAAGATCGACATCGTAGTAGCCTCACCTCACCTGCCAGGGGGAGGATATAAGAACGTACCCCTGAAACGGGTTTTCTTGAGTTCGTTGGGCAACAAGCTCATTCGATTGCTGTTTCACAGCAAGATCCGGATGTTTACGGGAATGACCAGGGGCTACCGAGCCTCGGTCATCAAGAGCCTGCCGGTATATGAGAAGGGAAAAGAATTCCACCTCGAGGTCCTTCACAAGGCGATAGCCCTGGGCTACACTATTGACGAAATCCCGTGCGTGCTGGAATGGAAGGATCACGAGCTCGTCTGTGACGGTGATCGGGCTCCGAAGAGGCAGTCCTCCTCGAAGGTTCCCCGCTTAATCAAGACTCATCTCTTCTTCGCATTCACTGCCAATCCCATAAAGTTGCTCTGGGGGCTGGGACTTGCGTTCATGGTCACTGGATTCGTTTGTTTCTCCTGGGCCGTTGTCAGGCTGATCATCGGTCAGGTTGCGATCTTCCTGGCATTGACCGCTGGATCATGTGTCACCATTGGATTGATGTTCTTCCTCTTGGGCGTGCTTTCGAGCCAGCTGTCCATAATCCAAAAGGATTTCTGGCGGCTACAAAGCGTAATCCTGAAAATGAGAGACGAATCGCAGAAGGCCGTACCTTGTGGCCAGCCGGAAATGGATGGGGCTACGCGCAAGGTCGCGGTTAGAGGATTCAAGGACAGCCTGTGATGAGGCGAGAGAGGACCGAAGAAAATACTTCTTCTCAAATGAAGCAAGATAAGACGGTCGATTACAAGATTTGCGTCCCTCTCTAACGTATCCCACTGTACAGAAGGTAGAGAATCTTCTAATATGTGCGGCCTGGTAGGAATCGCATTCAATGATGGTCGAGGCCCCCAGCCAGAGGCAGTGACTGAGCTGATGCAGCTGCTGGGGCACAGGGGTCCCGACGATGAAGGAGTGTACAGTGACTCCTTCGTGACCCTGGGACACAAACGACTGGCCATCATAGACTTGTCCGGCGGACGTCAGCCCATGATTTCGTCTGACGGGCGTTTCGTGCTGGTCTACAATGGTGAGATCTACAATTACCGTCAGCTCAGAAGGGTCTTGGAGGGGAAAGGATACCGCTTCACGACCCAGTCTGACACTGAAGTTCTACTGTACTGGCTCATCGAGCATGGTCAGTCAGGGCTGAGCGGCCTCAACGGAATGTTCGCCTTCGCCCTCTGGGACCGGAATGAAAAAAAGGTCTTTATGGGGCGCGATCGGCTGGGAATAAAGCCTCTCTATTATCATGAGGATCCGGGAGGCAACCTCGTCTTCGCTTCTGAGATCAAAGCTATCCTCCCTCGCATGGCGTCGAGGACTGCGAACCTTGAGGCGGTCTACGAATTCATCACTTTTCAGAACATCTTCTCTGAAAAGACTTTCTTTCTCGGAATTAACCGGCTGATGCCGGGACACTGGCTCCAGTGGCGGCCCGGTTCTCTCACCACAGGTTGTTACTGGGATGTCGTCTTCCCCCGTGACTATCAGGGATCCTTTGGGGAAGCGGTCCAAACGTACTCCGAGACCCTGGACCGCGCCGTTGCCAGACACCTCATCTCTGATGTGCCCGTGGGCACATATCTCAGTGGGGGGTTTGATTCTTCTTCTGTAGCTTCAGTAGCCGCGCACCACCTCAGTGGACCAGTTCATACCTTTACTGGGGCGTTCACCGACGCTTCTTACTACGACGAGCGAGCAGGTTCTCGGGCGGTGGCCCAGCACATCGGGGCAATTGCCCACGAAATAGAGATTACGCCTGAGGACTATCTGGCTTACTACGGAAACGTCGTGTACCTGCTTGACGAACCGACTCTGGGGACCGGCGCGTTGCCGACCTATATGACCTCTATGCTGGCTTCCCGCCATGTAAAGGTGGTGCTGACCGGCCACGGAGGCGATGAAATGTACGCCGGCTATCAGGTGAACAAGGTGGCTTTGTTTCGAGAAGCCTGCGCCAGAGGTATCTCGAACGGCCTCTCCGCATTACTGGGAGTCCGGATGGATGAGATGACCCGCTTTCTCTACTATTGGCTCTATCCTATCCTTTTCCCTGAGGTTCGCCATGGCCTGTTTATTATGGTGCCCAGGAGAAAACGACCTAACTTCTTCGCCAGCGATTTCCTGTCGCAGATGCGCCATTACGAGCCGTTGGATAGGCTGGAAGACTTTGCGAATCACCACGACGACCTGCCGGGTGAGAGCCTGGCCAGGCTCTATCTGAAGGTCTACTTGCCTACCCTCTTGAATCAGGAGGATAGGATGAGCATGGGGCATTCCATTGAATCGAGGACCCCGCTATGCGACAACGAGCTGCTGGAACTGGCTCTGAGGATTCCTCTGGATCTGAAACTTATGAACCGGAGCCTGAAGGCGATCATCAAAGAGGCCATGAAACCCTATCTTCCGGAGATCTTATACCGGTTGGACAAGAGGGGTTTTCCCACTCCGTTCAGTCTCTGGTACCGCCGTGAACCGCTGAAGTCCTTTGCCGAGGACATCCTCCTGGACAAACGCACCCGACAACGGGGAATATTCAACGTTCGCTACCTGGAAGAGGTCTTTAACCGCAATCTAACGTCGAAGAGCGACACCCTCTATGACTATACCCGTGCCAACATCATCTGGTCCGTGGAAATCGTGGAAGCTTGGTTTCGCACCTTCATAGACCCCGTGCGGCCAGCCCCGATATGCTGACGGGTTCCGTGAACCGCGACCGTGGCCAGGCCAGAGCGCCGGGAGACGCTCGATCTGGTTGAACTGGCTCGACCCACTGCGGCGCTCAGAAAGCCCAGAAAAGATGGATAGAAAGCGTATGACATTGAAAAGAATAGCGTTCTTGACCGTTCCGCCACTCCATGCTCTGCTGTACGGGAACATGAAGTTCGAGGGCGTAGATAGTATCACTCCGCCTCTTGGCCTCCTGCAGTTGGCCGCCTACGTGAGGCAGTTCGGCTATTCGCCGCACATCATAGACGGGTACGCCCACCGCTACACGGTTAAGGAGACGTTGGCTAGGATCCAGGAGACGGAACCCGATGTATTAGGATTGACCTTCACCACTCCTCTCTTCACCGGCGCCCTCACGATTTCTCATCAGGTCAAAAAGATGTGGCCCAAGCTCAAGATTGTAGTCGGTGGCCCGCATGTGACCGCCCTGCCCGAGGATACCCTGGGCCACGAGTGCTTCAACGTCGGGGTCGTCGGCGAAGGTGAGGCGACCCTGGTAAATCTACTGGAAGCCTGGAACGCCGGTCGTTCACTGGCCACGGTCGCAGGCATTGTGTACCGCGACGGAGATGAACTTGTCCGCACCCAACCTCGGGAAATGATCGAGGATCTGGACAGCCTGCCCCTGCCAGCCTGGGACTTGTTGCCGTCTCTTGGTCCCCCCTACCGAGCCACCATCGTCGGCACCACCACTGCGCTTTCGACTCCGATCATAACGTCCAGAGGATGCTCCGGCCGCTGCACCTTCTGCGACACTTCGGTGTTCGGGAAGAAACCGCGGCTGCAATCCGCGGCCTACGTGCTCGGCATGATCGAACATCTCCTTCGAGAATACGGCATGGGGGACTTCCTCGTCTACGATGACACCTTCTGCGCCAACCGACAGCGGGTTACCGAGATCTGCGAGGGTATCCTCACCAAGGGATGGGACGTGACTTGGAGCTGTTGCGCCCGCATCGACCAGGTCAACCATGACATGCTCACCTTGATGAGGAAAGCAGGATGTTGGCAGATCGAGTACGGGATAGAAAGTGCTGATCCGACTGTCCTGAAGTTGATGAAGAAGGGGCTGGTTCCCGAGAAAGCACGCAAAGTCATCAAGATGACTCACGACGCCGGCATTCAGGCAAGGGGGAATTTCATCTTCGGCAACATCGGCGAATCGAGGGAGAGCATCGAGAGGACCATTCGTTTCATTCTCTCTACGGATCTCGACTATGTACAGCAGTCTTTTCTCACTCCGTATCCAGGTTCAGAAGTGTACAGGATCGCCTCCAGCCATGGTACGTTCGATCCTGACTACAACAAGATGTCCAATTTCACGATGAACTTCGTTCCCAACGGGTTGACCCGGGAAGACTTGCAGAGATACTCCAGATATCTTTTCCTGAGGTTTTATCTACGTCCTAGAATCATGCTGCGTTTGCTGAAGTCCATACACAGTTGGGAAGCGCTCAGGAGACTCTGCAAATCTGCTGCTGTTTGGACCCGGTATGTGGTTCATCGGACAGGGCCATCCAATAAGCACAAGAGCGAACCTGCAGGGCAGACCGCAGGTGGAGAGAGGGAGATAGTCCATGGCTGAAGTCCGCCAAGGACGCAGGATAAATCTGACCTTGATCACCATCCTGCTGCTCTTGCTGGCATGTCTTCTCACCAGCGCCAACTGGATCCTCCACGGCAAGTCGGTTCACAATTTTTGTACATTGAGCGCCCAGCCTGGTTTCCTCCTCAAACTACAAATTGATCGCTTCAAGGATCTTGACTTCTATCCCGCCTATTGGACGAGCCGGGTGCTCACCGGTCTTCCCATCCATGCGGGCTATGGTGTCCAGAACCCGCTCCTGTTGATGTCTGTTTTTTTCGAGCGATTTGGAGACGCGGTGGCCTTCTATGACGGCCTAACCCAGTTTCTCGGATGCCTGGGCCTGTATTTCCTCCTTCTCCATTATGGCTTCAGCTGGACAGCTTCTACGCTGTGTGCCGTTCTTCTGGGGTTCAACGCCTATTATCCGGCCTACGGCAGTGATCCGCAATTGGGAGTCCTGATCTATTTCTTGCCATGGGTGGTCCTCATCTGGGACAGGTTTATCTGCCGTGGGAACGCCCCGCTGCTCCAGCTGTGGTATTGCGCTCTGCTGGCTCTCTGTCTTTCGGCTCTTTTCGTTGCTTCGAATATCCAGCAGTATGCGTTTGTCGTTCTGTTTGTCATGATCCCTTACGCGGCAACCAAGGTTATGGGCGGGCTGGATCTCCCCGGGGGCCCGGGGAAGAGAATGATCCATCTCGACAATCATGAGCTTGTCCGGCTACTCTGCTGGGGAGCCTTGGCGGGCCTGGTTAATCTCCTGCTGATTGCATTTGAGCTTTGGCCAACTCTACAGACCATCCGCCTGGGCAACAGGATGGTTAATTCCCAATTCAGCGGCTTACTTTGGCTATCTGGCCTTTTTACTCTAGCGGTTCTGGGGATTAACGCCATGATCCGTTCCGACCACCGGGTCGGGAGGTACGCAAGAATTCTTTTCCTCATTCCAGTAATAATCCTGGCACAAAGGGGCGAACTGTCCCATCTTCTCACCGGGTTTTTCAAGGGTTTCGAGGAGACGGGGTTCTCCATCTTCAACCGATCGCTAAGTTACCTCCTGACTCCCTTGCAGGCGGCCGCGGTGGCCTACGGGGTCATCGTGGCCCGCAGGACAGCTCCTTCCTCAGTGGCGTTATTCTCCATCGGCCTAGTGGGGTTGCTGATCGGCCCCCACACTCGGTGGTTCTACATCCTGCATAGCCGAATGGGTCCGGTCCTGGATTACATCGGACGCGCGGATTTCGTGAGTATCGTCGGTCTGACGGTGGGGATAGCGGTAGCCGTTGACAGTCTCAGGACCCGCCTGCCCCGGGGGAAGTCACGACTGCTCGTGGGGTTGATCCTGGTTTTCCTGCCGCTGGAGAGCTCCTACCTGTACCTGACCAAGAACCTGTTCACTGACCATTTTCGGTATGTTCAGCAGGAGTCGCCGGAAACGGCTTTTCTGAGGAATCTGCAACCTACGGATCGGGTTGGCTGGATCTACGATGAGGTGCACACGAAGTACAAAAGGGGTTTTCTCCCGAATAGCCTTCCCCAGTATCTGATCCCTACGTATTTCGGGCCGGCATCCTTCTGTGTGAACGGTTACTCCATTGTCCCGGAGACCGCCTACGATTACGCCAGTAAAGCAATGCCCACCTTCTACGGCCTGGACCGGAGCAGGCCCGTCAACAACCTAGTCGACCTCGCAGGGGTCAAGTATATTTTTTCAGAGAAACCGCTTCAAGTTGACACCCGGGACTTGCAGCTCATTCAGACTACCCGGGAGTACCACATCTATGAGAATCCCCAGGCGTTTCCGCGAGTCTTTCTCGTTCCCCGGGTCGAGAGGGTGCCGGAGGACCAGCTCCTCCAACGCTTGTCCTCGGAAGACCTGGAAACGCTCAAAAAAGTGGCTTACCTGACCGACGCCAATGAGGTTGCGCAAGTGGCGCTCACCGCCGGAGATCCTGCGGCTGCCACCGGTCTGGGCTCGGCTCGCATCGTCAAGTATGAGGACCAAAAGGTGGAGATCGACTGCAGGATCAACCGGGAATGCTTTCTGATTCTAACGGACACGTATCATCCTGCATGGAAGGCGTATCTGCAAGGCCAGCCGGTGGAGATTCACCGCGCCGACTTCCTGTTTCGAGGCGTCAAACTGCCCCCCGGACACCATATCCTGACATTCGAATTCGACGCGCGTCTGAATCGAGCCCTCTTCACGATATCGTGCATCACCTTGCTCGTTGTCCTGGTGGCGCTGCTCAGCCTGCCGCTGATGCGGCGGCTCAGAACGGCACGACCTCCCGTTTAAGGTATTATCTCCTCTCGCAGCTCAGCACCACCATGAGTCCGTGGCTCCGGGCCAGCCAGCGGTGAACGTCCTTGGGGATGGGCAAGTTGATCCCGCGCACCGGGAATGTGTGTCGCATGACTTTCTTGATCTGAAACAGGTGCCCCATCATAGAGCGGATCTCATCGAGGGAAAAGGCTCTTCCCGGAAGGTTGGCTGCACCGTCATACATCCTCACGATCTCTTCGGCTCCCCCTGCTCTGAACCTGGATTCTCGGCCTCGACCTTCGGGCTTCCAGAACAACGAGGCAAGCGGAGACAGCAGTTCCAGCAGTTTGGGATGCCCGAGAATGAAGACCTTGAAGTACACGCTGAAGCAAAGGGTCCCACCGGGTTTCAGGACGCGATGGAACTCCTGAAAAGCCCACTCCGGATGGGGGGTGTGGTGGAGCACCCCCTGGCAATTCACATGGTCAAACAGGCCGGCTTCATAGGGGAGTTCCTCGACACTGGCTGAGCAGAAGTCCACATCGGTGGGAAGTCCAAAGGCCTCCAACGACGCCCGGGCAAGGTCAACAGATCTGGGGCTGAGGTCACAGCCTGAAACCTTGGTATAACCGTGCCTGAGAAAGTAGCGGACCCAAAAACCGTGACCGCATCCGGCGTCAAGGATTCTGGAATCCCGGTGCAAACTCTCCGTGAAGATCGGCTCAGGGCCCGGCCCTAGATAGACGTCTTCATTGAGTACTCTCTCCCCTTCGTCGAACCATTCCCTGGAACCTGCCTCATGCAACCCCTCGCCTGAGAAAAGAGGATTCGTATCCCAATCTCGGACTTCATCAATAGTCGGCTGTAAGTTTTTAGGTATTACGGAACCTTCAGCCAGCGCCCACCCCCCTTTTGACAGATTGCGCCAAGGCAGGAGATGTCCAGACTTCACCTGGTGCTCTCCTCCCGGGTTCGAGCCGAGAGCCAAGACTAATGATTTGTTAGAGCTTTCCAGCTGTGGCGTCTTGCTGTCATCCGCTATCAAACCGCCTATCCTCCTTCTGAACTTCATCATAGGCCGGTCTACCAAGAAAAGCAGGGTAAGGGCCAAGACAATCGTCAGGGCGACGCCATACTCAGAGAAGTAGTGAGGTCTTGTACCTTGTCCTGGTATCAGACCAAAATAAACGTAGACAAGACCCAGGCATAGGTTATGCCCGATATATACTGGATAACTGAGATCACCGAGGAATTTGTCAATGCGTAGGTGTTGGGTTGCCATAAAGATTACAGGCATGGCGGCAAATAACCCCAGGTAGGTAAGCCACATGATGCTATTGTCTTTGTCCACACCGCGGAATATGGGTTCGCCGAAGATACTGAAAACCACTGTAAACCCTATCACTATAGCTAGGTAGGAAGAAGTCCCTATACGCAATCTATCGGCCTTACTCCTTACTCGCTCGTAAAATAATAAGTAACTAAAATATCCTATCAAGAAGAAAACCACGGTCACAGGGAAGAGTCTATATCTCCCTGGGTCTGACTTAACTAACAACCCGGCAATACTTGAACCGACCAACGGTGATAAGTAGGTACTAATTTGTTTTGGAAACCATATAATCAGAACCCTGAGAGTTAAGCTCAGAATCAACATATAGAGTGCAATCATTCTGCATTTCTTCGATTTGACCAATACAATGAAAGGGGCTATGAGATAGAAAAGCATTTCGGTTCCCAGTGTCCACGCGATCGAAATAGGATGATTAGCAAACTGATGGAAGTCTGGGACGAAAGCAGACACAACATCTTGCCCTATGATTGTAAGGTTTAGCGTAATGTAGCTCAACCGCCGAGCAAACGTCAAGTGAGGATCCGGATTCATAAAAACGTTTGGTAGTGCAAATGCCCAAGTGACTAAGATTGACAGTAACAATACAACATAATATACTGGATATATTCTCAGAAACCGGTTCAAATAGAATCGGTGTCGCCAATTAGGTTCTAGAGAGTACTTTTTGTTTATCACTAAAGACATATAGAAACCAGAGATTATGAAGAAGAGAATCACCGCGCATTGAGCATCAGGGAACAACGATAAGCCAGGAAGGGGTGCGTGTCCAAGCACTACAGACATAGCTAAAAATAAGCGAAAAAATCCCATATTTTTCAATACTCCTAAAAAACGCCCTTCATCTCACGCCATCTCGGTCTGCAACGGGCAAAGAAACCAAACAAACCAACTTGGCGATGGACCAACATAAATTGGTTATTTTATCAGTTCCAGCGCCTTAGCGGATCCTTTTTCAAGTCTTACCCGCCGACCTGACCATCAGGGGAAAGGTAGTCCGCCATGATCCGTGCAGCTTTGCCGGCCACCTCCAGGCTCATCTCCCGCACCAGACGGTCTGACGATTTGAATGTTTTGCTGAGGATTTGGTCCAGCGCCACGCCAACCCTTTCTTGGTCTCGCCCGACCAGGACGGAGGTGCCATGCTCAATATAGAAAGGCCGCTCCGTGTTCTCCCGGCACACCAGGCACGGGATGTTGAAAAAGGCGGCCTCACTTTGGATAGAGCCAGAATCCGTCAAGACCAGCCTCGATCCTTCCAAAAGGGATAAGAAGTCCAGGTAGGTTTCAGGTGGCACCAGCATCAAGTCTGGCATGGCTTCGACTTCTCGCCTAAGGCCGAATTCCTGCAACCGGCCAACTGTCCGCGGATGGATGGGGAATACCAGGGGAAATGCGAGACTCTTGAGTATCTCGACCACCTCATGGAGCGCTTCCGGTGAATCCACGTTGGCTGGCCGGTGGATGGTGACGAGACCGTAATGGCCTCGCGGCAACTCCAACGTCTCCCAACGACGCCTGGAAACCACCTGGGGAAGAAAGAGTTGGAGGGTCTCGATCATGATGTCCCCCACCAGGTGGACCCGGCCCAGGTCGATGCCTTCTCGCCTGAGGTTTTGTACCGCCGACGGCTCCGAGGCAAAGAGGAGGTTGGAGAGGTGATCGGTGAGCCGGCGATTGAGCTCTTCCGGCATGGTCTCATCAAATGATCTCAATCCGGCCTCCACATGCGCGACCGGAATAGACATTTTCCTGGCCACCAGTGCTGCCGCAATCGTGGAATTCACGTCACCAACCACGATGACCAGATCAGGCCGAAGCTCCTTACAGACCTTCTCGAAGCCGATCATGATCTTGCCGGTCATCTCGCCATGGCCGCCCGATCCCACGCCAAGATCGCGTACCGGTTTCGGGAGCCCAAGCTGATCGAAGAAGACTCCGCTCATTTCTTTGTCGTAATGTTGGCCGGTGTGCACGACCGAATGAGTCAAGTCCCTGAGTTTCAGGAACTCTCGGTCCAGGGGCGCCACCTTCATGAAATTCGGACGCGCCCCCACCACGCTCATTACACTCTTGACGTTGGCTCGCATCCCATCTCTCCAGGGCTGAGATCGACCTGGCCCCAGTATTTTAAACCAAATTTTAAGTTAGAACTGGAATCAGCTGGAGATGCCCCCTTTGGGGACCATTTTGAAACGGGACCATCTGCAAATTTCTCGAGGCCTCCTCTTAACAATCTCATTTTTGGTCGGCACCTCAATCAATTCTCCCCTATCCCATCCAGAGAATATTCTCAATATTCAATCCTGCCAAATTTTTCAGGTTTAAATAAGGGGATTACTAATTTTAATACCTCTTCCTCTAAATAACCGGGCTGTTGGACCCGGGAGATAGTATCACGCCTAACTTCTAAATTAGCCAATCTTTGCCTCCATCCCCAGCGATACCAATTAGTCAGAAGATCACGGACTGAGTTAACGATAGCTTTCAACTTGGTCCCCTTGGCCTCTCCGGTCTTTCTCGGAATGAAAGGAATGGGAACCTCCAGGAACCGTGCCCCCAGGGCATGAGTAAGGTTGATTTAAAACTATGGCAAAGAAATTTAAACTTCGATAGAATTATTTGCAAATTAACTTACAAATTTTTATGTATATAAAGTCAGGTTACTTTGTATGTATGTGCGGAGGGAATATCAAAATCCCCTGAAGGGCGCTTTGTAGACCTCTTCCAGTGCTGCGATCTCC
>JBKQKO010000036.1:0-12417 GCA_052147455.1 Desulfobaccales bacterium
TCTGTTTGATGATGGAGTCGATCTTGACCCCGGAGCGCAGGGCCAGGGAGATGAGGCGGCCGGTGGATTCGATCTGGGAGCTGGCGCAGCCGCCGGTCTTGCCCATCTGGGCGAAGACCTCGCAGAAGCCCAGGTGGTCGCGGTTCACCGTAACGTAGAGTTTGCCGCAGCCGGTGTTGATCAGCTCGGTCGCCCCGGTGGTCCGCTCCGGCCGGGGTCGGGGGGTGATGTATTGCAGCTCTTCCTGGGGGCTGCCGCCGAAGCTGAGGACCTGGTCATCCCGGCTGCCGTCCCGGTAGATGGTGACTCCCTTTAAGCCCAGCTCGTAGGCCGACAGATAGACCTGGCGCACGTCGTCGGGGGTGGCCTGTTGGGGGAAGTTAACCGTCTTGGAGACCGCATTGTCGGTGAACTTCTGGAAGGCCGCCTGAATCTTGATGTGCCAGAGGGGGGAGACCTCGTGGGCGGTGACAAAGAGGCGCCGCAGGTCTTGAGGGATCTCTTTGATATCCCGGATGGAGCCGGTCTGGGCGATGCCCTTCATGAGCTCCGGGGTGTAGAAGCCTCGTTGTTTGGCGGCTGCTTCGAAAAGGGGATGGACCTCCACCAATTCGGTGCCCTCCAGGACCCGGCGGACGAAGGAGACCGCGAACAGGGGCTCGATGCCGCTGGAGCAGCCGGCGATGATGCTGATGGTGCCGGTGGGGGCGATGGTGGTGGTGGTGGCGTTGCGCATGCGCCCCAGGCCGTTGCCCTCGAAGCGGCTACCGGGGTAGGCGGGGAAGTTGCCCCGCTGGTCGGCTAACCTGGCGGAGGCCAGCCGCGACTCCTCCTGGATGAAGGCCATGACCTGTTCGGCCACCGCCACCGCCTCCTCGGAATTGTAGCGGATACCCATCTTCAGGAGAAGGTCGGCAAAGCCCATGACCCCCAGGCCGATCTTCCGGGTCCGCAGGGTCTGTTCTTTGATCTGCGGGAGCGGGAAGCGGTTGGCGTCGATGACGTTGTCCAGGAAGTGGACCGCGTCGTGCACCAGGTCCGCCAGGGCGGGATAGTCGATCTGGCCGTCCCTGGCCACCGCGGCCAGGTTCAGGGATCCCAGGTTGCAGGACTCGTAAGGCAGCAGGGGCTGCTCGCCGCAGGGGTTGGTGGCTTCCACCTCCCCCAGGTGGGAGATGGAGTTATCCCGGTTGATCGCGTCCAGGAAGACCATGCCGGGCTCGCCGGTGGCCCAGGCGCTTTGGACGATGAGGTCGAAGAGGGCCGCGGCCTGCACCTGCCTCACCTCCAGGCCGGTGCGGGGGTTGATCAGGGGGAAGAGCCGGTCCTCGCTGACCGCCTCCATGAAGGCGTCGGTGAGACCCACGGAGATGTTAAAGTTGGTGAGGCGCCTGGTGTCGTTCTTACAGGTGATGAATTTCTCGATATCGGGGTGGTCCACCCGCAGGATGCCCATGTTGGCGCCCCGGCGGGTGCCGCCCTGCTTGATGGTTTCAGTGGCCACGTCGAAGATGTTCATGAAGGAAATGGGCCCCGAAGCCACACCCTTGGTGGACATCACCGGGTCGTTGACCGGACGGATGCGGGAGAAGGAAAAGCCGGTGCCGCCCCCGGACTTGTGGATCAGGGCGGTCTGTTTCACCGCGTCGAAGATGGAGTCGATGTCGTCAGCCACCGGCAGGACGAAGCAGGCGGAGAGCTGGCCCAGCTCCCGCCCGGCGTTCATCAGAGTTGGGGAGTTGGGCATGAAGGCCAGGGAGGACATCATCTGGTAAAACTTCCGATCGCTGGCCTCCACGTCGGCTTCCGGATCGTAGTTGCGGTCGATTTGGGCGATGGTATACGCCACCCGGCGGAACATCTCCTGGGCCCCCTCCAGGGGCTCGCCCTTTTCGTCCTTTTTCAGGTAGCGCTTCTTCAGGACCACGACGGCGTTGGCGGATAAAGGCAGTTCCCCGGCGATTTCCCTGGCTTCACCCTGCAGCATCATTCCCTCCTTAAATTAACGAGTTCCCTGTTTTGGGGCTTTAAAAGCAATATCTTGTATTTTTATGGAACCAAGATACTAGATATTGAGATTCCGTCAAGGGAAATCAGAACAAATGGGGCAGTCTCAGAAAAAGTCGGAACTCGTTTTATCGCGCCAGAGCCGGGTTCCAAGGAGGGGGTAGGTGATGATAACTGATGAAAGCTCACTTTTTCTAAGGATTTCTCCATTTGTCGTTTTTCAGCCGCAGGCCCAGGTCCTTGATTAATTATCTCAGAAAGAGCATCCGGCCGAAAGGCCCCTTGGCCGGCAGGATGGCAGCCCCTTAACCCGGTCTGAGCGCTTTATTAATCGCAGAAGCAAGGGGACCGCCGCCCCCGGCGGTCCAGGCCGGGTTCTCCCCTGGTCAAAAAATCTTTGCTGCTTCCCTTCCCAGGCCCGTCCGGTCAATTCATTTGCCTTTCGGGTCCTGCTGCGGTATAAATTCTGTCAATACCTTATGGAAGACAGGAGAATCCTTGAGCAAAAAAATGATCGGCATCCTGGGCACCGGCAGCTATCTGCCGGAAGCGGTCCTCACCAACCAGGACCTGGAGAAGCTGGTGGACACCACGGCTGCCTGGATCGTGGAACGTAGCGGGGTGCATGAGCGCCGCATCGCGGCGCCGGAGGAAGATACGGTCACCATGGGGGTGATCGCCGCCCGCCGGGCCCTGGAGAATTCCGGGATCGAGCCGGAACAGTTGAGTTACATCATCTTGGGGACCAACACCCCGCCCCAGTTCTTTCCGGCCGGGGCCATCCGCATCCAGGAGGAATTGGGACTGGGCGGCCGGGCCGCGGCCTTCGACCTGCAGGCGGGTTGCAGCGGTTTTAATTTTGCCACCTATGTGGCGGAGCGGCTGGTGGCTCCGGAGGGCAAATACGCCCTGGTCATCGGCTCGGATACCTGCTCCCGGTTCACCGACTGGACTAACCGGGGCACCTGCCTGCTCTTCGGGGACGGGGCCGGGGCGGTGGTGTTGGGTCCCAGCCGGCGGAACCGCATTATCGCCTCCTTCATCGCCTCCAGCCTCAACCAGAAGCTGTATTGCGACACCGAATTCAACCGAGAGGTGAGCCCCTTCCAGCCGCTGCCGAGCCACACCGATAAGCACTATCTGCAAATGGACGGCCCGGAGATTTTCAAGTTCGCGGTGAACGCGGTGAAGATGTCCATTCCGCGCCTCCTGGAAATGGCCGGACTGGAGCGGGAGGAGCTGGACTATCTCATCATCCATCAGGGCAACTACCGCATCCTGGAGGCCGCGGCCAGGTTTGCCCGGGTGTCCATGGACAAGGTGTTCGTCAATATTCACAAGTGCGGCAATACCTCGGCGGCCTCGGTGCCCATTGCCCTGGACGAGGCCCTGATGGCAGGCAAGATCAAAGACGGCGACAAGGTGATGCTCATCAGCTTCGGCGCCGGGGCCACCTGGGGTGGCGCCTTGCTGCAGTGGGGGGAGTAGCAGGATTAGCTGTCAGCTGACAGCTTTCAGCAGTCAGCTTAAAAACTTAATACAAAAACTCGGGGGGTGGTCGAAAGACCGCCCCCGTTAATTTTTAGGAACTTAGTAAAGGCACTTTATTCGAGCATCTGCTTCGAAGAGTTCCTGGAATTGGTGGCACAGGCGTCCCGCCTGTGCGGACTAAAGCGGCTGGCGAGGGAGATAAGGTGCGCAGTGCGCACCCTACACGGCTAAGGAATTGGCGGGCAGTGCCCACCCTTCATTTTTTTGTCGTGCATCGCGCCGCGAAGCATCTCGTATTTAGAGATTCTTCGGTCGCCTTCGGCTCCCTCACAATGACAAAAAAAAATGGCTTCGCAGCAGATCCTGGTGCTTAAATTAACCGCGGTCAGCTTAACTCATATTCAGAATCGAGCCGGGGCGTGCATGGTCACGCCCTTATTTTTTGGGCAGATATTTCTGATCTCAGCTCACGGAGATTCGTTTAGTGATGATCAAGTCCCTTTTATAGGTTTCAAAAAATTAACGGGGCGGTTCCAAGAACCACCCCGGGAGTTTTTGTATTAAGTTTTTAGCTGAAAGCTGACCGCTATCACATAATCCTGATCTTCTGGCCGGGCTCTGGGGTTGGCTCCGGAGGTGGGGCCGGTTTTTCTTCCTGGGGCGCCGGTTTTTGCTCTTTGGGAGCCGCCTTGGGAGCCGCCTCCCCGGTTTCTGCGGGCTTCGCCTTGGCCGGTTTCGCCGGTTTGGCCTCCGGTTTCTGCTGGGCCGGCGGGGCCGCTTCTTCCGGGTTAGCGGGTTGGAACTTTTCCACCGGGGGCGGCGGGGCCGGCTTTTCCGGCGGCGGCTGAATCCGTTCCGGCAGCGGCGGCGGCACCTCCACCGGCGGCAAAGGCGGAGCCACTTCCGGAGCGGCCATCGGGGTGGGGGAGAGGTAACGGGAATCTACCCACCCCAGGCGCCCGTCCCGTTTGACCCGGATCTGGAACCAATCCTCGGCAGCCCCCACTTTTTCCACTTCTTCGCCCCGTTCCAGCATGGAAATCTTGGGGCAGTCCATGCCGGGACAGGCCCGGAGATTGAGGTGACTGACCTTGACATAGAGGACCGGCCGGATCACCTGGGGCGGCGGTGCCGGCGCGGTCGGCCCCCCGGGCAGCGGCGGCGGGATATACCTGCGTGGAGCGCAGCCGGCCGGGCCGAAGGCCACTACCAGGGCCGGAATCGCGATCAGGAGCCATCTGCTGGCGGCAACGGGCTTCACTTAACCAGACCCTCCAACCTCGTCTTTGCTGTCCCGGATCTTCCAGTCATTGCCTTTTTTTTCTAAGGTGATTTTATAACTTAGCCGGCGAAGGTCGAAGTCATGGGTGCTTTGGTTATATAATTGAATGTTCCAGACAATATCTGCCGTAGCCTGCGTATCGCTTAGGCGCTGCACATTGGAAATCCGATAATCAACACTCTTGATATCGTAATTCTTCCACAGTTCCAATTGTCGATTCTCTAACTGTCCCAGATTGGGATAGTCAGAGGAATAGCAACTGAGCCACTTGTTGATGTCCTTGTTGAGGTGGGCGGCCCGGATCTTTTCCGAGATCTTTTCCACTTCCCGTTTCACATCCTCCTGGGGGGCGACGGCGGTGGCCGGGGACCGGTCACTGGGGGCCCGGGCCGGCAGCTGGCGCCAGACATACCAGACGCCCATCGCCACCAGGAAAACGCCGAGCAGGGAGATGAGGCGGCTGGAGCGCCGCGGCCTGCGGTGGGGCATTGGTTCGGTCCTCCGTGGATAAAAGAGCGGCGGGCGCTCCGCTTCAGGCTCTTCCTCCTGGGTAACCCGGGCCACCCTTAGGGGCAGACCGCATTCAGTGCAAAATTTTTGACCCGGGAAGGTGGGGGTGCCGCAACGGGTGCAGCCGCGGCCCGCGACGCTCTTGGAGCTCTTGAGCAACTGGCCGCAACGCTGGCAGAAGCGGTGCTCGTCCCCATGAATTATTTGGCATTGCTCGCAAAAAGGCATATTCTAGTTCCGTTGGCGGATCTCTCAGGCTTTTCTAACACATTCTCCGGGCAATGAAAAGCATAATCAACGCCAGGCCCTGCGGTCCCCTTGGGGAATTATGCTATAATTTACAGCAATTATATTGGAGAGCCAGGCGCCCGCCAAGGTGCGGCCCGGTCAGCCGGCTCGCCCGGTTGGTTGGCCGCGCGGGGCCCTCCCGGCGATCCTGGGCGGTTCAGGGAAACCCGAAAACCGCAAAGAGAGGCCCAGGTGAGATGCCTGGATTCGATTTTTTCAGGAAAATGCCAGATTCCCCGGTAAATGGGGCGCCACCCCCTTGACAAGGGCAGGCATGGCCCGATATATTTTCAAGATTGAAATTGGGAGTGCATTCCATGAAGAGCTATAGCGCCGGTCGCGGGGAAGTTCCCCGGCAATGGTACGTGGTGGATGCCCGGGACAAGGTCCTGGGCCGCCTGGCCAGCCGCATTGCCATGGTGCTCCGGGGCAAGACCAAGCCGGTCTTCACCCCTCACACCGACACCGGGGATTTCGTAGTGGTGGTCAATGCCGCGCAGGTGCAACTGACCGGCAGGAAACTGGACAACAAGATCTATTATCGGCATTCCGGCTACATGGGGGGGCTGAAGGAGATTTCGGCCCGGCACCTGCTGCAGAAGAAGCCCAACGAGGTGTTGCGCCACGCAGTCCGGGGAATGTTGCCGAAAAACAGCCTGGGAAGGCAGTTGCTGAAGAAGTTGAAGATTTATCCCGGGGGGGAGCATCCCCACCAGGCCCAGCAACCGACCGCCCTAACTTGGGAGGATTGATGGCCGCCCCAGTAAGCATCCATGCCAGCGGCAAGCGCAAGACCGCCATAGCCCGGATCTATCTGCGGCCCGGCAGCGGCGTGATTCTGGTGAATCAGCGGAACTTTGAAGAATACTTTCCCAGGGAGACCACCCGCAATCTGGTGCGGCAACCCTTGCAACTGGTCAACATGGGTCCCGAATTCGACATATTGGTGAACGTCCGGGGCGGCGGCCTGGAAGGGCAGGCCGGGGCGGTGAAACACGCCTTGAGCCGGGCCCTGGTGGCCCTCAACCCGGAATTGCGCCCCAGCCTGAAAAAGGCGGGCTTTCTCACCCGGGACTCCCGCATCAAAGAGCGGAAGAAGTACGGTCTCCGGGGCGCCCGCCGCGGTTGCCAGTACTCGAAGCGTTAACTTGTCGGATTTATTTGAGGGAGGGCCGGTGGCATCACCGTGAGCCCCCGGGCACCCTTTAAAAAAAGCGCCCGCCCTCCCGAAACGCCCCTCCCAACCCCTTTATAAGAGCCTCTCCCAGGCATGAACCAGATCTCTGTTGCGGTCATGGGCGCCTCCGGCTACGCCGGGTTGGAACTGGTGCGGATTTTAGCCCGGCACCCGGGGGCCCGGCTTGCCGCGGTCACGTCCCGGGAATGGGCCGGGCGGCCCCTAGCCTCGGTGTTCCCCGCCTTAACCCGCATCTGCGACCTGGATTTCATCGCCCCGGACCCCGAGGCTATCGCCGCGGTAGCGGAGGTGGTCTTCACCAGCGTGCCGCATCAGACCGCCATGGAAGTGGTGCCGCGGCTGCTGGCCCGGGACTGCCGGGTGGTGGACCTGAGCGCCGATTTCCGCTTCAAGGACGCCGCGGTCTATGAAAAGTGGTACCAGCCTCATCTCGCCAAGGAATTGCTGGCCGAGGCGGTCTACGGCCTGCCGGAGATCCACGGCTACGCGGTCAGCCGGGCCCGCCTGGTGGGCAACCCCGGCTGCTACCCCACCTGCGTTATCTTGGGACTGGCGCCCCTGGTGCAGAATAAGCTGATTCACCTGGACTCGCTGATCGCCGATTGCACGTCCGGGGTCAGCGGCGCCGGTCGGCAGGCGTCCCTTGGCACCCAGTATTGCGAGGTCAACGAGGGGTTGCGGGCCTACAAGGTGGCGGAGCACCGCCACAACCCGGAAATGGAGCAGGAGTTGAGCCTCCTGGCCGGCGAAGCGGTGCTGGTGACCTTCAGCCCTCATCTGGCGCCCCTGAGCCGGGGCATCCTGGGGACCCTGTACGCCCGGCTGCTGCGGCCCCTGGACGAAGTGGAGATTCTCAACTTCTACCAGAATTTCTACGAGGATCAGCCCTTTATCCGCTTGCTGCCCCAGGGCAGCCTCCCCAATACCATCAACGTCCGGGGCAGCAACTATTGCGATCTCGGGGTGCGGGTGGACGGCGCCCGGGGGCGGGTCATTGTGGTGGCGGCCATCGACAACCTGCACCGGGGGGCCGCCGGCCAGGCGGTGCACAACTTCAACCTGATGGCCGGGTTTCCCGAGACCACCGGGTTGGATTTAGTGCCGTTATTTCCCTAAATGCCAGGTCAAAGCCTGGTGGGCAATAGACCCCCGGCATTTTCCCTAATGATCATCCAAGCCTATTCCATCCCCGCCCGGTGTCGCCCCCTCGAGGGGGAGGAAGAATGAAAAATTTCTCCTGAATGGCCCCGCAGCGCAATATCCGCCTGCTTCTGGAATACGACGGCACCCGCTATCACGGCTGGCAGCGCCAGAAGAACGCGGTCTCCATCCAGCAGGTGTTGGAAGAGGCCCTCACACGTCTCACCGGGGAGGGAGTCAGGCTCATCGGCTCGGGGCGCACCGATGCCGGGGTGCACGCCCTGGGGCAGGTGGCCAATTTTCACACCAGCCGCGCCCTCCCTCTGAAGGCCTTTGAGGCCGGCGTGAACTCCATGCTGCCCTGGGATATCGTGGTTCTGGAGGCGCGTGAGGTCCCCCCGGAGTTCCACGCCCGAAAATCGGTCCTCTCCAAGACTTACGAATACCGCATCCTCAACCGGCCCCGCCGTTCCCCCCTGCACCACCAGGTTGGCTGGTGGATTTCAGGGAAGCTGGATCTGGAGGCCATGGCCGCGGCCGCGGCGCTGCTCCCCGGGGAGCACGATTTTTCCGCCTTCAGGGCGAGCGGCAGCGGCTCGCTGAATCCGGTGCGGCGGATTGCCGCGGCCCGCTGGCGGACCCACCCCGGGGGCTGGCTGATCTTCTCCATCACCGGCAACGGCTTCTTAAGGGGCATGGTCCGGAGCCTGGTGGGCACCCTGGTGGCGGTGGGCCAGGGGAAAGCCGCCCCGGACCTGCTGGGCGATTTGCTGCGGAACCAGGAGCGTCATCTGGCCGGACCCACCGCGCCGCCCCAGGGACTGTTTCTGGTGGAAGTGGTTTATTGATAGTTTTCTGTTTTCGGTGAAAAACAAGGCGCCAGGTAGATTTTGTCGCGCTGGCTGATTAAGTTAAAAGAATCAGGAAGAAAAGAAAGATGGTGCGCAGCCCACCCGGCGCGTCTCATCTCCTTCCCCGGCGACTGCCTTGAAAAGTTGTGAAGCAGTGGTGGCACAGGCGTCTCGCCTGGGCGGACTGAGTGGCGGGCGAGACGCCCGCCCCACCGGTCTTCTCATAATTTACGGGTGAGCTGAAGGCTCAGGCGCGCCTGTTTCGGGAAGCTGAAAATTTTTCATCGATTCAGGTGCGCGACAGAGAACAGAAAACCGAAAATGGAGTCCGAAATGGAACTTAGCATCATCCAGGCCATCGAGCTGGCCATCTCCCATGAGATCGAGGCCCGGAAGAGCTACCAGGCCCTGGCCCAGGAGTCCGATGATCCGGAACTCCAAAGACTCCTCAGGGAGATCGCTTCGGAGGAGGCCCATCACGAGGCGGGCCTGCGTAGCCGCTTGCGCCTCTACCAGGAGAAACACCTGCTGCGGGACACCATCTCGCGCTACGTTAGCCCGGAGATGTGCGAGGAGATTCTGAAAAATCCGGCCCTGCTGCAACTGGGGGGCCAGCGCCAGGAAGTCACCGTGCTCTTTGCCGATATCCGTAGTTTTACCGCCATGGCCGAGCCCCTGGACCCGGAGAAGGTGGTGGAGGTGCTCAACGTCTTCTTCACCGAGATGGTGGACCTGGTCTTCCAGCACCAGGGGACCCTGGACAAATACTTAGGCGACGGGCTCATGGCGGTCTTCGGCGTGCCGCTGCCGCTGGCCGGCGCCGCCACCCGGGCGGTGGAGTGCGCCCTGGCCATGCAGCGCTGCCTGGCCGAGATGCAGGCCCAGGGGCGCACCCCTATCCAGGGGATGCGCATCGGCATCAACACCGGGGCGGCCATTGTCGGCAACATCGGCTCTTCCAGGCGCATGGACTTCACCATCATCGGAGACATGGTGAACGTCGCGGCCCGGCTCCTGGAGGTGGCCAAGGATCTGGGAGCTGACACCCTGGTGAGCCAGGCCACCTATCGTCAGGTGGAAGGGCAGTTCCAGTTCATCCCCCTGGAGCCGGTGGTGCTGAGGGGGCGCCAGGAACCCACCCCGCTCTACCGGTTGGCCGTTGGAGCGCCTGGCCCTGTTTGATTAAATATATGAATTTAAGGAATAATTTGCTCTGCTCCCGGGGTCCGCAGACCCGCTCATGAAAATGAGCAGTTCGTGAAAAAATCATTGACAAGCGTCGAGAGAATGATTAATCTGAATAACTGTATTACATGTGAAATTTTTCACATTTTTCCAGTAAACTCTTAATTCCCGAGGAGGAAGATAGATGGCCTTAGTTAATCCCCACGGTAAAGAGAAAAAATTAAAACCCTTGCTGCTCTCCCCGGCCCAGGTGGCCGAAGAGAAAAAGCGCGCCAAGGAACTGACCGTTGTTACCATGACCTCCCGGGAAACGGCCGACCTCATCATGATGGGCATCGGCGGCTTCACCCCCCTAAACGGCTTCATGGGCCACGACGACTGGAAGGGCTCTTGCAGCGATGACATGAAACTCACCGACGGTACCTTCTGGCCCATCCCCGTTACCATGTCCGTCAACCAGGGCAAGGCCGACTCCATCAAGATCGGCCAGGAAGTTCTGCTGGTGGACGAAGAGACGGAAGAGATGATGGGGACCATGAAGGTCACCGAAAAGTACAAGATCGACAAAAAGTGGGAGTGCAAGCAGGTCTTCACCACCGATGACATGGAGCACCCGGGGGTGCAGATGGTCATGGGCCAGCAGGACGTCAACCTGGCCGGTGTTTGTAAGGTCTGGAGTGAAGGCCCCTTCCCGAAAGAGTATCCCGGCCTCTACATGCGGCCCTGGGAGACCCGGAAGATGTTTGAAGACAAGGGCTGGGAAACCATCGCCGCCCTGCAGCTCCGCAATCCCATGCACCGCTCCCACGAGTACCTGGCCAAGATCGCCATCGAGGTCTGCGACGGCATTCTGATCCACCAGCTCCTGGGCAAGTTGAAACCCGGTGACATCCCGGCGGAAGTGCGCACCGAGGCCATCAACGTCTTGACCCAGCATTATTTCGTCAAGGACACCTCCATCCAGGCCGGCTATCCCCTGGATATGCGCTATGCCGGTCCCCGGGAGGCCCTGTTCCATGCGGTGTTCCGCCAGAACTTCGGCTGCTCCCACCTGATCGTGGGCCGGGACCACGCCGGGGTGGGCGAGTACTACGGCCCCTTCGACGCCCAGAAGATCTTCACCAGGATCCCCAAGGACGCCCTGGAGCTCAAACCCCTGAATATCGACTGGACCTTCTACTGCCACAAATGCGACGGCATGGCCTCCATGCGCACCTGCTGCCACGGCAAGGAAGACCGCCTGATGCTCTCCGGCACCATGCTGCGCAAGATGCTCTCCGAAGACATGGAAGTGCCGGATCACTTCAGCCGTCCCGAAGTCCTGACCGTCCTCCGGAAATACTACCGAGGCCTCACCGAGAAGGTGGAGGTCAAGGTCCACGGGTTCGCCACCGGGGATATTGGCCACAAGAAGTAAGGCGTAAAGTTGGGAGGGGGGCAGCTGCTTGCCGCTTCTCCCCAATGTAAATAGAAATAGTTAGAATAACCGCTTAATCCTAATGAGGAGGTTTTGAGTTATGCCGAGTTTCGTAATCGTGGAAAAATGTGACGGCTGTAAGGCCCTGGACAAGACCGCTTGCCAGTACATTTGTCCCAACGACCTGATGGTTCTGAATGCCGAGAGCAAAAAGGCCTTCAACCAGGAGCCGGATCAGTGCTGGGAATGCTTCAACTGCGTAAAGATCTGCCCCCAGCAGGCCATCGAAGTCCGGCATTATGCCGACATCATGCCCCTGGGTTCCAGCACCATCCCCCTGCGGGGCACCGACTCCATCATGTGGACCATCAAGTTCCGGGATCAGAAGACCATGAAGCGGTTCAAGTTCCCCATCCGGACCACGACTGAGGGTTCCATCGATTGCTTCAAGGGCAAAACCATGCCCAGCGACATGGCCGGCCTCAAGCACCCCGGTTTCTTCACCGGCAAGGCCCGCACCGAGTAGTCCACCTAGCAGCGCAAATTCAAGGAGGTTAATGAGATATGGCTCTGGAAAGAGAATTCTGTAAATGGTCTTTTTGTGCGAAACCGGAAGTAGTCACTGTTGAGACCGACCTGCTGCTGGTGGGCGGCGGTATGGCTTGCACCGGCGCCGCCGTTGAAGCTGCTGCCTGGGCGAAAGCCGCCGGCTTGAAAGTAACCCTGGTGGATAAAGCCGCCCTGGATCGCTCCGGCGCCGTGGCCATGGGTCTGTCGGCCATCAATACCTACATCGGCTCCGAGAACAAGATTGCCGATTACGTGAACATGGTGCGCACCGACCTCATGGGCATCATCCGGGAAGACCTGGTCTACAGCGTGGGCGCCCACGTCGACCAAAGCGTGCATGACTTCCAGGAATGGGGCCTGCCCATCTGGCAGAAAGACGCCGAAGGCCACACCGTGGACGGCCAGACCGCCAAAGACGAAGACCTGCCCCTGCTGAAAGACGGCGGTAAGTGCGTCCGCTCCGGCCGCTGGCAGTGCA
>JBKQKO010000037.1:0-11398 GCA_052147455.1 Desulfobaccales bacterium
ATTGTTTTCCGTCAAGTACTTTTCGATTTCCTTTTGAACAGCAACAATGAATTCACGATATCTACTTGGATCATAATTACATGGTTGGCCGCCGGGCCACCCACCCCAAAAAATGTTATATTTAATATTACCGATATTAATAACATGTCAGAGCAGTTCCAGATAGTCACTTCCTTCCAGCCCAAAGGGGATCAGCCCCAGGCCATCCGCCGGTTGATCCAGGGGGTGAGGCGTGGCCAGCCCCACCAGGTATTGCTGGGGGTGACCGGCTCCGGCAAGACCTTCACGGTGGCCAACGTCATCGCCGCGGTGAATCTGCCCACCCTGGTGCTGGCCCCCAACAAGACGCTGGCCGCCCAGCTCTACGGCGAGTTCCAGGAGTTCTTTCCGGAAAACGCGGTGGAGTACTTCGTAAGTTACTACGATTATTATCAGCCAGAGGCCTACGTGCCGCAGGCGGACCTCTATATCGAGAAGGACTCTTCCATCAACGAAGCCATCGACCGCTTGCGCCATTCCGCCACCCGCTCCCTGTTTGACCGCAATGATGTGATCATCGTGGCTTCAGTCTCCTGCATCTACGGTCTGGGCTCGCCGGAGGCCTACCACGGCATGCTCCTTTATCTGGAGGAGGGCGTGGTCAGGGACCGCCGGGAGGTCCTGGCCAAGCTGGTGGAGATCCTGTACGAGAGGAATGACCTCGATTTTCACCGGGGGACCTTTCGGGTGCGAGGTGACCGGGTGGAGATCTTTCCGGCCTACGAAGAGGACCGGGCCATCCGCATCGAATTTTGGGGCGACACGGTGGAGGCCATCAAGGAGATCGACCCTTTGCGGGGTCAGACCTTACGCCACCTCAAAAAAATCACGGTCTATCCCGCCTCTCATTACGTCACCACCGACCTGGTGCGCCGCCAGGCTACGGCCGCCATCGAGGCGGAACTGAGCGAGCGCCTCACCTGGTTCCAGCAACAGGGGAAACTGTTGGAGGCCCAACGCCTGGGGGAGCGCACCCGTTTTGACCTGGAAATGATGAAGGAGCTGGGTTTTTGCCACGGCATCGAGAATTATTCCCGTCACCTCACCGGCCGGTCCGCGGGGGAGCCACCCCCTACCCTGCTGGACTACCTGCCTCGGGAATCCCTGGTGGTCATCGACGAATCCCACATCACCATCCCCCAGCTCCAGGGCATGTACCGGGGAGACCGCTCCCGCAAACAAACCCTGGTGGATTTCGGCTTCCGCCTGCCTTCGGCCCTGGACAACCGCCCCCTCAGCTTCGAAGAGTTCGAAACCCGGGTGCACAAGTTGATTTACGTCTCCGCCACCCCCGGCCCCTATGAGCTGGACAAGGCCGGCGGCCGGGAAGTGGAGCAACTCGTGCGCCCCACCGGCCTGATGGACCCCAAGATCACCGTGAAGCCGGCCGGCCACCAGGTGGATGATCTCCTGGGGGAGATCCGGGCCCGGGTGCAGCGGGGCGAGCGGGTCCTGGTAACCACTCTCACCAAACGCATGGCCGAAGACCTTACCGAGTACTACCAGGACCTGGACCTTAAGGTGCGTTACCTCCATTCTGATATCACCACCCTGGAGCGCATGGAGATCATTCGGGACCTGCGGTTGGGAGTCTTCGACGTCCTGGTAGGCATCAACCTCTTGCGGGAAGGCCTGGATCTGCCGGAAGTCTCCCTGGTCGCCATCCTGGATGCGGATAAGGAGGGCTTCTTGCGCTCCGCACGCTCCCTGATCCAGACCTGCGGCCGGGCGGCCCGCAACGTCCGGGGTGAAGTGCTCTTCTATGCCGACCGGGTGACCCCCTCCATGGCCTCGGCCATCCAGGAAACCGACCGCCGCCGGGTCCTGCAGCAAATTTATAATAAGCGCCACGGCATCACTCCGGAGACCATCCAGAGCCGGATCAAAGACGTCCTGGGCTCGGTGTACGAACAGGATTATGTCACCGTGCCTATGGCCGCCGAAGAACCGGCTCCCTATCTGCTGGAGGAGGAAGCAGCAACCCGGATTGCCCGCCTGAAGCGGGAGATGCAGGCCGCGGCCAAGAAGCTGGATTTTGAGCGGGCCGCGACCCTGCGGGACCAGATCCGGGCCCTGGAGGCTGGGCGGCTCAAGTACGCCTGAGTTACGGGGTGCAGGGTTGGGATTTTAATTTTTTAAGTGAGCTTCTTCTGAAGGAATGGGAGGGGGCCGATTAAACCACTACCTGTTAAAGCAGACAGATTTTCCAACGACTGAAAATCTTACTCCGGTAATTCTCGCTCAAAAATCACCTCTTCTCCGCCGCCCTGGGCTTGGGCCGCTTGCCCACGGGTTTAGCCGGCATTTTGAGGAATTCCTCCAGTAGCCGCTTCTGTTGGGAGCTGAGCCGGGTGGGGGTCTCCAGGGCCACTTCCACCACCAGGTCGCCCCTGGATTTGTTCCTGAGGCCCGGAAGCCCTTCCCCCCGGATACGGAAGGTGGCCCCGGGCTGGGCGCCAGCTGGCACTTGCAGGAGTTTACTGGAATTCAAGGTGGGAACAATGACCGCGGCGCCCAGGGCCGCTTCCACAAAAGAGAGGTGCGCCTGGTAATGGAGATCTCGTTCCTTCCGGGAGAAGATGGGATGCGGGGCGATCTGAACTTCCAGATAAAGGTCACCGGCAGGGCCGCCCCTGACGCCGGCTTCCCCTTCTCCCCGGAGGCGCAGGCGGGTGCCGCTGTCCACCCCCGGCGGAATGCGCACCTGGAGCTGCTTCTTTTCCTTCACCGTGCCGCCGCCCCCGCAGTTGACGCAGGGGGAGGTGATGAGGGTGCCAGCCCCGAGACAATCCGGACAATTGTTGAAGATCTTCAGAAATCCTCGGGGCTGGCTAACCTGGCCCCGGCCCCCACAGCGCGAGCAGCTCTGACGCTGGGCGCCGGGCTCCAGGCCGCTGCCGCCGCAGCGACCGCAACTGACTCGCCGTTCCACCTCCAGGCTGGTATCCAGGCCTCGAACTACTTCTTCCAGGGTCAGGACCACCCGCTGGCGCAGATCCGCCCCGGGTTGGGCCAGTTCGGCCTGAGCCGGCCGTTTCCCGGAGCTGAAGAATTCCTCGAATATGTCCCCAAAGGAGCCGAAGATATCCTCAAAACCGCTGAAGCCGCCGATATCCATACCGGCCAGACCCCCATGGCCATACAGGTCGTAAAGCTGCCGCTTCTCGGTATCCGACAGCACCTGGTAAGCTTCGGAAATCAGCTTGAATTGCTCTTCCGCATGCTGGTCCCCGGGATTCTTGTCGGGATGATGTTTGAGAGCCAGATGCCGGTAGCTGCCTCTGATCTCCTCCACTGAGGCCTCCCGGGAGACCCCCAAGATCTCATAATATTCTGTCATTCCGGCTGAACCACTCCCGGCCTCATCCACTGGATGATTTTTCTTCTTAATGGTCATCATCCTTACTGCACTTGTCAAGGACGGCTGCGGACCTGGAGATAGTTCAAAGTTCAAGGCTCAAAGTTTCACCTAGCAGTAAGTTTGCCTTTAACTTTGAACCTTGAACTTTAAACTTTTTTTGGAAGGGCTTCCAGGCGGGCCTTCAGGTCCGGGGAGAGATCGTGGATTTCCACCAGCTTGCTGCGGCTGCGGGCCCCCAGGAGGCGGAAGACGTCCTGGGGAAGATTCAGGGTCCGGGCCAGGAAGGCCAAGAGTTCCCGGTTGGCCGCCCCCTTTTCCGGGACAGCCGCCAGCCGGACCTTGAGACGGTCGCCGTGCAACCCCACCACCTCGGTGCGCCGGCCCCCCGGAGCCACCGTCAGCCGCAGCAGGTAACCCTGGCAGGTGCGCGAAAACCAGGTGGACATACCCGGGTATAGTCCTCAGCTGATCCGGTTAGCCAGGTCAACGAGAGTGGCAATCAGGAAATTTTTCAAAAATACGATGGCCAGCAGCACCAGGAGTGGGCTCAGATCCAGGCCGCTATAGACCAGGGGCAGCCGCTGCCGCAACCAGGCCAGCACCGGTTCGGTGACGTTATAGAGAAACCGGACGATGGGGTTGTAAGGATCGGGGTTCACCCAGGAAAGCAGGGCCCGGGCGATGATAATCCACATATACAAGGTGAGCACCAGGTTAAGGACCTGGGCCAGGGCCACCAGCAAATCCCTCAGGGCAAACATTCCCGCTTCTCCAATTCTTAAAAAATTTAGTCTATTATGGCCGGGGCGCTAAAATTGTCAAGGCGATAAGGTAATGATCGCTGTCAGCTTGTGTAGGGTGCGCGCACTGCGCACCGAAATATTGGGCTTCCTATAATCTAATGGTGCGCAGTGCGCACCCTACATGACTGACCGCTGAAATCTGATTACTGCCAGCCAGGCGACCCGATCACAGGCTGGAAGCCTGTGCCACTGATGCCCCTACGGCTGGCGGCTGACCGCTAAAAAATACCAGGTTGCGCCGGCCCGGGGCATTCCTTACAATAGCAAAATTAGCCAGCGTCTCTGATGAAAAACTCCGTAACCTTCAAGGCCCTGCGCCATCGCAATTTTCAGCTCTTTTTCACCGGCCAGCTGATTTCCCTCACCGGCTCCTGGATGCAGTCGGTGGCCTTCAGTTGGCTGGTCCTGGTGCTCACCAACTCCGCCCTCTACCTGGGACTGGTTGGCGCCCTGCAAACCCTGCCGGTGCTGCTCTTCTCCCTTCTGGGAGGCGTGGTGGCGGACCACACCAGCAAGCTGCGCCTGATGTTCATTACGCAGACGGCCCTATTGCTGCTGGCCCTTGCCCTGGGGCTGCTGGTGGACCTGCAGCTCATCAAGATTTGGGACCTCTGCCTCATCGTCTTCCTCTCCGGCACGGTAATGGCCTTCGACATGCCGGCGCGCCAGGCCTTCATCGTGCAGATGGTGGGCAAGCCGGACCTGCCCAACGCCATTGCCCTCAACTCCAGCCTGTTCAACGCCACCCGGGTGATAGGGCCGGCGGTGGGCGGGGTGGTGATCGCGGCCATGGGCATGGCCAATTGCTTCTACCTCAACGCCGCCAGCTTTCTGGCGGTACTCCTGGCCCTGGCGCTCCTCAAACTGCCTCACTCCCAGCCGGCGCCCTGGACACCCCTGTGGGCCGCCTGGAAGGAACTCGGAGACTACCTGCGGACCAGGCGGGAGGTGCGGCTGCTCCTGCTATTGATGACCCTGGTGGCCGTCCTGGCCATGCCCTATTACGTGCTGCTGCCCCTGCTGGCCCGGAATACCCTGGGGGTGGGGCCCAGCGGCTTCGGCATCCTCATGGGCGCCAGCGGCCTGGGGGCTTTTCTGGGCGGCCTCATCGCGGCCCGCCGCCTGCAGACTAGCCCTCCCATGCCCTCCTTCCTGGCCGGGCAGGCCCTGTTCCTCCTGGGGCTGGTGGGCCTGGGGCTCTGCGGCTCATATTACGCCGCCCTGGTCTTCATGTTCATTGTCGGCTTCGGCATGGTGACCCAACTCTCCACCGGCAACAGCCTGCTGCAGCTCAACGTACCCGATGAACTGCGGGGGCGTCTCATGAGCCTCTTCGCGCTCATCGTCATGGGCTTCGCCCCGATAGGCAGCCTCATTTACGGGGTGGCGGCCCACTTCGCCGGCCCGGGACCCACCATCGCCGGAGGGGGCCTCTTGGCCGCCCTGGGCACCGGCATCATCCTGCTGCGCTACCCTGATCTGCTCCACCTCGAGTTCACCGACCTGGGACCCGCCGAAGGTGATTGACCGCTACCAGCTATGCGGAGCGCCAGAACCTCACCAGGAGAATGTCCAGGCGCCGGTTTACCCGCCTCACCAATGCCTTTTCAAAGAAGATGGAGAACCTGACCCATGCGGTCTCCCTGCATTTCATGTTCTATAACTTCGGGAGAATCCACCAGAGCCTGAGAGTAACCCCGGCGATGGAAGCGGGAGTGACCGATCACTGGTGGAGTTTGGAGGAAATTGCTGCGCTTCTAGAATAAATTTTTTATTGACAATGTGTATTTTCTCTACTTGATTTTTCGCAAGGGGAGAATTATACTGACCTCATAATGAGGTTATATGATCTATTAATGAGTTTATATGACCTCTAAATGAGGTCTATCAGATGTTAGCATCACTATTAGGGTCAATTAGCGCCGAGAGAGTCCTGGTTTTTCTTTTTGCAAGAGGAGAGGGGTACGCCCGCGAGATAGCGAAATTTTACAATACGAATGTGACTCCCATTCAAAGGGGGCTTGAGAAGTTTGAAGCCAATGGGATTTTATATAGCCGTCTTGCAGGGAAAACTCGTTTATATTCATTTAATCCTAAGTACCCATTTAAGCCTGAGGTCGAAAACCTTCTCAAAAAGGCTTTAAATTTTTATCCCCCGCCTGAGCGTGAGCTGCTTTTAATGAATAGACGGAGGCCCAGAAGAAGCGGTAAGCCATTGTGAAATCAATAAAAGATATGTCGATTGGAGAATTGGCAGCATTTATAAGTAGCCATCTTAAACGCAATGGTATTGATGTTATCCTCTCGGGAGGAAGCTGTGTTTCAATTTATAGTGAAAATAAATATGCTTCGCTTGACTTGGATTTCATTGAATTTGGCTTAATTGGCAGAAGGAAATTAAAAAAAGTTCTTGGAGAAATAGGATTTTTTTCTGGAAAAGATAGGCATTTCAAAAACTCAGAAACAGATATTTTTTTGGAATTTCCGCCAGGGCCACTAGCTGTTGGAGAAGAACCAGTTAAGGAAATTATTACCTTAAATTTCCCAACGGGTAAATTAAGGATTATTTCTCCAACGGATTGCGTAAAAGACAGGCTTGCCGCGTATTATCATTGGAGGGACCAACAGGCATTAGAACAAGCAATATTGGTTGCAAAAGATAATACAATTGATCTGGATGAATTAGAGCGGTGGTCGAAGGGTGAAGGTAACTTACCTATTTTTCAAGAAATAAAGAATCGGTTGAAGGAATAGGAGAAGTTTTTTTAAGGCATAGCGGCCTCAGGGCCGCTTTTTCATTTT
Organism: Desulfobaccales bacterium; assembly: GCA_052147455.1. Lineage (GTDB taxonomy): Bacteria > Desulfobacterota > Desulfobaccia > Desulfobaccales > 0-14-0-80-60-11 > JAPLJC01. The sequence continues at coordinate 7,006 of JBKQKO010000037.1, forward strand.
TAATTGTTTCATAGGCGCACATTTCGGCCTCCGGAAATTCTCTCCTTGATTTTTCCAGCCAAGGATTTCAAACTGACCGACCTTTTTTCACTATCCAGGACTTATTCCAAAATTTGGAATAACTCTTATGAAACTAATTTTACTGGCTTGGGTTGCTCTACTGTGGGAAAACTCTGGTACTGACTAAATTTTACTCAGTACCGACGATTTTCAAATGACCCCCTACCAGAAATTACAGGTCTGGCGGATTCAAAATGATACATTACCCGGCGCCAAAATATCTTGTGACTTGCTGATTTTTCTGTTATAAAAATTTGATTTGCAATAAATTACTCACGCCCCGCCAGGGCGGGCCGGTGCCGGCGCCAGTTGTCCAGGGCGGCGGTGGCCCCGCCGGCGGCGGAGCGGTGGACCAACCGGAGGAAAACCCATGTCTTACGTCACCATGAAGGAGCTGCTGGAGGCCGGGGTGCATTTCGGCCACCAGACCCGCCGCTGGAACCCCAAGATGGCGCCTTATATCTTCGGGGCCAGAAACGGCATCCACATCATCGACCTGCAAAAAACCGTCCAGTTCTTCAAGACCGCCTATAATTACGTAGTGGAGCGGGTGGCGGACGGCGGCCTCGTCCTCTTCGTGGGCACCAAGAAACAGGCCCAGGACGCCATTGCCGAAGAAGCCAAACGCTGCGGCATGTTCTATGTCAACCACCGCTGGCTGGGAGGCATGCTTACCAACTTTTTGACCATCAGCCGTTCCATTGCCCGCCTGAAGGAGTTTGAAACCATGAAGGAAGACGGCACCCTCCGCCGCTTTCCCAAAAAAGAGATCCTGATGATGGAGAAGAAGGCGGCCAAGCTGGAGCGCTCCCTGGGGGGCATCAAGAATATGGGGCGGCTGCCCGATATCGTCTATGTGGTGGACCCCCGCAAGGAAGACATCGCGGTGTTGGAAGCCCGCAAGGTCCATGTCCCCTTAGTGTCCATCGTGGACAGCAACTGCGATCCCACGGAGATCGATTATCCCATCCCGGGCAATGACGACGCCATCCGCGCCATCCGCCTCCTCACCTCCCGGGTCGCCGACGCGGTGCTGGAAGGCAAAAAACTGGCGGAAGAGCGCCTCCAGGGACAGGTGGATAAGGAGGCTGCCGCGGCCCTGACGGCAGCAGCGGCGCCAGCCCCGGCCCCGGAGGTCGTGCTCCCGGAACCCGCGGAGGTCCAGCCAGCCCCGCCGGCCGAAGTCTCCGCTGAGGGAACGTCTGAAACCGAGGCCTAAAGGGGAAGCAGGCTCACCGGCAAAACGTCTCGGTCGAAGGTGAGTTAACCTGTGCCCATTTCCCGCCTGGTCGTTCCCCAATGTCAAAAATGGCCGGGTGGCAAGGAGAGATTATTTGGAGATAACCGCCGAATTGGTAAAAACCTTGCGTGACCGGACCGACGCCGGGATGATGGATTGTAAAAAGGCCCTGAAGGAAACGGCTGGCGACCTGGAGGCCGCGGTGGTCTACCTGCGCCAGAAGGGCCTGGCGGTGGCCACCAAGCGAGCCGGCCGGATGACCACCGAAGGCTGCGTCTGGGCCCATGTCAGCCCGGATCATCAGTCCGGGGTGCTCCTGGAAGTGAACTGTGAATCAGATTTTGTCGCCAAAACCGACTCCTTTCAGGATTTGGGCTCCCGTCTGGCGGAGCAGTTGGCCGCGGCCGCCCTGGAAACGGTGGAGGAGTTGCTGTCCCAGGGCTGTACCCACTCTCCCGGATTGAACGTGGCCGACTACGTCAACGAAGTCATCGCCAAGACCGGGGAGAAGTGCCAGGTGCGCCGCTTCAGCCGCTATCGCGGCGGCCTGGTGGCCGCCTACATTCACCACGGCGGCAAGATCGGGGTGCTGTTGCAGCTTAGCGGCGGCGACGCCGCACCTGAGGCTGTGGCCGCCGCCAGGGACCTGGCCATGCAGGTGGCCGCCGCCAATCCCCTGACGGTCAGCCGGGAACAGGTGCCGGCCGAGACCGTCTCCAAGGAAAAGGCCATCTATGCGGCCCAGGCCCAGGAGAGCGGCAAGCCGGCCCAGATCATCGAAAAAATGGTAGTCGGCCGCCTGGAAAAGTTTTATAAGGAAGCCTGTCTCCTGGAGCAGCCCTTCGTGAAAAATCCGGAGCAGACCGTCGGCCAGTTTCTCAAAGAAGTGGGAAAGAAGCTGGGGAAAGAACTCCAGGTCAAAGGCTTCAGCCGCTTCCAGGTGGGTGTATGACTTAACGCCATGGCGCCGCAGACCCCCAAATATAATCGCGTCCTCCTCAAGTTGAGTGGCGAGACCCTGGCGGGCACCAAAAAGTTCGGCATGGACCCCGCTACCCTGAAGGCCATCGCCCTGGAGATCAAGGCGGTGGTGGCGCTAAAAGTCCAGGTGGGCGTGGTGGTGGGCGGCGGTAACATCTTCCGGGGGCTGGAGGCCAGCGCCCAGGGAATTGAACGGGTCGTGGCCGACTATATCGGCATGCTGGCCACGGTCATCAACGCCCTGGCCTTGCAAGACTCCCTGGAAAAGGCGGGACTGCCCACCCGGGTGATGAGCGCCATCACCATGAACGAAGTGGCGGAGCCCTACATCCGCCGCCGGGCCCTCCGCCACCTGGAAAAGGGGCGGGTGCTGATCTTCGGGGCCGGCACCGGCAGTCCGTACTTCACCACGGATACCGCCGCGGCTCTGCGGGCCAGCGAGATCGGCGCCCAGCTCATCCTCAAGGGCACCAAGGTGGACGGCATCTACGACCGGGACCCGCTCATCCACCCCGACGCCCAGATGCTGCCCCGGCTCACCTACTTCCAGGTTCTGGAAAAGTCCCTGCGAGTCATGGACAGCACCGCGATCACCCTGTCCATGGAACAGAACATCCCCATCGTCGTCTTCAAACTCCTGGAACCGGGAAACATGAAAAAAGTGGTGCTGGGCATGGAGGTTGGCACCCTGGTGGAGAAACCCCCCGATGAAAGATGACGTCCTCAACGAGACCAAACGCAAGATGGACAAGGTACTGGAGGCCATGGCCCGGGATCTCTCCCGGGTGCGCACCGGACGGGCCTCCGTGGTCCTGCTGGAAGGCATCAAGGTGGACTGCTACGGCGCCTCCATGCCCATCTCCCAGGTGGCCTCCCTGGCCGCCCCGGAACCCCGGCTGCTCACGGTGCAACCCTGGGACCCCTCCGTGCTCGCGGACCTGGAAAAGGCCATCCTTAAATCCGACCTGGGTTTGACTCCCATGAACGATGGCAAGATCATCCGGCTGCCCATCCCCGCCCTCACCACCGAACGCCGCAAGGATCTGGTGAAGATGGTGAAGAAGATGGAGGAGGAAGCCAAGGTGGCCTTGCGCAACCTCCGCCGGGAGGCCAACGAAGACCTGAAAGAAATGAAGAAGGATAAACTGCTGGCCGAAGACGAGGCCCACCGGGGCCAGGAAGAAGTCCAGAAGATCACCGATGACTGGACCAGAAAGCTGGAGGCCCAGGCGGCCGAAAAAGAAAAGGAGATCATGGCCTTCTGAACGGCCGGAGGTAAGTCTTGCCCAATAATTCTTATCCTTCGGACTGCAATAAGCTTCCCCGCCATGTGGCCATCATCATGGATGGCAATGGCCGCTGGGCCCGCCGCCAGGGTCTGGTCCGCATCAAGGGCCATGTGGCCGGGGTCGAGTCGGTGCGCACCATAGTTCGCCAGGCCCGCAAGTTGGGCATCTCTTACCTCACCCTGTTCGCCTTCTCCGAAGAAAACTGGCAGCGCCCCGCCCTGGAAATCCGGGCCCTGATGGCCCTGCTGCGCCGGTTCCTGCAGCGGGAACTCCCCGAGATGCTGGAAAATCAGATTGCCCTGAGGGCCATCGGCAACTTGCCACAACTGCCCGCGGCGGTGCAGCGCGATCTGGCCCAAACCATCGCCGCCACCGCCCAGGGGACGGCGACCAAGATGGTCCTGACCCTGGCCCTGAGCTACGGCGGGCGCAGCGAGATCGTCCAGGCAGTACAGGCCCTGGCCCGGGACCTCCTGGCCGGCCGGCTGACGCCCGCAGAGATCGACGCCGCCCTCCTGGCCCGCCACTTGTACACCGCCGACCTGCCCGACCCGGACCTGATGATCCGCACCAGCGGCGAGTACCGCTTGAGCAACTTTCTCCTCTGGCAGTCGGCCTACACCGAACTCTACGTCACCGAGACCCTGTGGCCCGATTTCCGGGAAGAAGACTTCCTGGCCGCCCTGGATGCCTACTGCCAGCGGGACCGCCGCTTCGGCCTCACCCCGGAACAGATCCAGGACCAGGACGCCTCCGACCCCGGGCATTGAGAAATTGTTGGGGAGGGGGCGAAGGGCCGACGGCCCTTCCCCCCTCCCCAAAC
>JBKQKO010000038.1:0-3802 GCA_052147455.1 Desulfobaccales bacterium
CGGGGACAACGTCGCCCTGGAGGTGACCCTGATTACCCCGGTGGCCCTGGAAGACGGGCTGCGCTTCGCCATCCGGGAAGGTGGCCGCACCGTGGGCGCCGGCGTGGTGAGTCAGATTTTGGAATAAGGGGAACAGGATGATCACACCCAAGATTCGCATCCGCCTGCGATCATACGATTACAAGCTGCTGGACAAGTCGGTCCTGGAGATCGTAGAGACGGCCCGCAGCACAGGCGCCAGAGTGGCGGGTCCCATCCCGTTGCCCACCGAGATCAACAAATACACGGTGCTGCGTTCGCCCCACATCGACAAAAAGTCCCGGGAGCAGTTCGAGATGCGCACCTATAAAAGACTCCTGGACATCCTGGAGCCAACCCAGCAGACCATGGACGCCATCAGCAAGCTGGACCTGGCGGCCGGGGTGGATGTGGAGATTAAAGTATAAAGGTGGTTGGCAGTTTTCTATTTTCTAAAGAGAAACAGAATTTCAGAGGCCCAGAACGGCAGAACGCATCGAGATTTCGGTTTATCTTTTTTCTGCAGCGCCTTAACCCAGAAGACAGATAGACAGAAAACAGCAAACAGAGGTTGACCATGCCCGGGGGATTAATTGGCAAGAAATTGGGGATGACCCAGATCTTCGATTCCGATGGCCTGGCAGTGCCGGTCACGGTCATCGAAGCCGGCCCTTGCTTTGTGGTGCAGGAAAAGACCGGCGCCAAGGAGGGCTACCAGGCCGTGCAGTTGGGCTTTGAGCGGCGCGCCCTGGAGAAGCTGAACAAGCCGGAAAAGGGTCATTTGCAAAAGCACGGCGCCAAAAGCGGTTTCAGGTATCTCCGGGAGGTGCGCCTTAAAGAGGCGGGTTCCTTTGCAGAGGGCCAGGAGATCACCGTGGAGCAGTTTGTGGTGGGGGATCTGGTGGACATCACCGGCACCAGCAAGGGTTGCGGCTTTGCCGGCACCGTGAAGCGCTGGAATTTCCATCGCGGCCCCATGAGCCATGGCTCCATGAACCACCGGGCCCCCGGCTCCATCGGCGCCAGCGCTTATCCCTCCCGGGTCGTTCCTGGCAAGAAGATGCCGGGGCAGATGGGCAACGCCCGGGTGACCATGAAGAATCTGGAAGTGATCGACGTGCGCCCGGAAGACCATCTGCTGCTGGTGAAAGGCGCGGTACCCGGCCCCCAGCGGGGCCTGCTGTTCATTCGGAAGGTTGGCTGAAACCATGCCCACAGTGGACATCTACAATATTAAAAAGGAAAAGGTCGGGGAGCTGGACCTCAAAGATAGCATCTTTGGGGTGGAGGTGCGGGGTGACGTGCTCCACGAAGTAGTGACCTGGCAGCGTGCTTGCCGCCGGAGCGGCACCGCCTCCACCAAGACCCGGGGGGAAGTGCGCGGCGGCGGCCGCAAGCCCTGGCGCCAGAAAGGCAGCGGTCGGGCCCGGGCCGGCAGCAATCGCTCCCCTGTCTGGAAGGGGGGCGGCACTACCTTCGGCCCCAGACCCCGGAGCTACGCATACAGCTTGCCCAAGAAGGTGCGCAGGCTGGCCCTGAAGATGGCCTTGAGCAGCAAGCTGGAGAGCGGGCAACTGCTGATTCTGGATGACTATCCTCACCTTCAGCCCAAGACCCGGGATTTTATCGCGGTTCTCAAGACCTTCGAGATCGGCAAGGCGTTGCTCATCTCTCCGGAAGGCAACCAGGCCCTGGAGTTGAGTGCCCGGAATGTGCCCGGGGTCCAGGTGATGCTGCCGTTGGGCCTGAACGTTTATGACATCCTGAAGTACGACCACCTGGTGCTGTTTTCCCCGGCGCTGGCGGCCATCGAAGCGAGGTTGGCCAAATGAAAGCTTATTATCAGCTCATTAAGGGGCCCATCATTACGGAAAAGACCCATTCCCTGAAGGAGGCGGCCAACAAGCTGACCCTCAAGGTGGATGTCAAGGCCAACAAGATCGAGATCCGCAAGGCCATCGAGGACCTCTTCAAGGTGAAGGTGTTGGGGGTGAACACCATCCAGATGCAAGGCAAAAAGAAACAGGTGGGACGCAAAGAAGGGGTGCGTTCCCATTGGAAAAAGGCCATCGTCACCCTGGCTCCCGGAGAAAAGATTCCCGGTTACGAAGGGCTGTAAAAGAGAGGGGCCAGTGATCAGGGGCACTGGAAAATTGCTCTCGCCCACTGGGATTGGCGCTGACCACCGGCAACTGACAACTTATTCAAGATAAGGACTTGTAGACATGGCTCTGATTACCCGGAAGCCAACCTCCGCCGGGCGGCGGCATCAGACGGCCCTGGATTTTGCCGAGATCAGCCGCGGCGCCCCGGAGAAGAGCCTGGTAAGGACCTTGAAAAAGACCGGGGGCCGCAACAGCTACGGCCGGGTCACCTGCCGCCACCGGGGCGGCGGTCATAAACGGCGCTACCGGCTCATCGACTTCAAACGCAATAAGCTGGGGGTGGCGGCCAAGGTGGCGGCCATCGAATACGATCCCAACCGCACCACCCGCATCGCCCTGCTTCATTATCTAGACGGGGAGAAGCGCTATATTCTGGCTCCCCAGGATTTGCAGGTGGGCGATATGGTGGTGGCCGGCCCCGAGGCCGACATCAAACCGGGCAATTCCATGATCCTGGCCAATATTCCCACCGGCACCCTGGTGCACAACGTGGAGATGAAGCCCGGCAAGGGCGGGCAGATAGCCCGGGCCGCCGGCGCTTACGCCCAGTTGATGGCCAGGGAAGGGAAGAACGCCCATTTGAAGCTGCCTTCCGGGGAAGTGCGCATGGTCTCGGTGGATTGCCGGGCCACCATCGGCCAGTTGAGCAATGCGGAACAGGAAAATGTTGCCCTGGGCAAGGCCGGGCGCAAACGCTGGTTGGGGAAGCGGCCCCATGTGCGGGGCGTGGCCATGAACCCGGTGGACCATCCCATGGGCGGCGGCGAAGGCAAGTCCTCGGGGGGCCGGCATCCGGTGACCCCCTGGGGGGTGCCCACCAAGGGGTATAAGACCCGCAAGAAGCCCAAGAACAGCGACCGTAACATTATCAAACACCGGTCTAAGAAGTAGAGGGGAGAGACGTGGCCCGTTCACTGAATAAGGGACCCTATGTGCAGGACAGCCTGGAGGCCAAGGTGCACAAGGCCCGGGAGACCCAGGACCGCCGGGTGATCAAGACCTGGTCCCGGCGTTCCACCATCACCCCGGACTTTATCGGCCTGACCCTGGCGGTGCACAACGGCAGGAAGTTCATCCCGGTGTACGTCACCGAGAACATGGTGGGGCATAAACTGGGGGAGTTCGCCCCCACCCGCCATTTTGGCGGCCACGCCGGGGATCGCAAATCTAAAGTGGGTAAGAAATAGTCATGGAGATCACAGCCCGCGCTAAATTTTTACGTATCTCCCCCCGAAAGCTGCGATTGGTGGCCCAGTTGCTGCCCGGCAAAAAGGTCGGTGAGGCCCTCTCCCTGCTGCAATTTCTGCCGCAGCGGGGCGCCGGGCTGATGCGCAAGGTGATGGTGGCCGCGGTGGCCAATGCCGAACAACGCTCCCAGGTGGATGTGGACACCCTGGTGGTCAAAGGGGTCCAGGTGGACGGCGGCCCCAGCCTGAAGCGCTTTCAGGCCAGGGCCATGGGGCGGGTCAACCGCATCCTCAAGAGAAGCAGCCACATTACCGTGGTCCTCAAGGAAGGGCCCGGGAAATGAAGAGTAGCCAGTAGCCAGTAGCCAGTGGTCAGAGGGGTCAGTTGGGTTTTCCGATTAAGTAACTGACCACTGACTACTGGCAACTGAA
>JBKQKO010000039.1:0-3473 GCA_052147455.1 Desulfobaccales bacterium
CGATTTTATGGCGTTAGGACGCCTTGATCCCGGCGACGACCAGGAACCCTTCAACATGGCCTATCTCGCCCTGCGCGGCAGTGGCGCGGTCAACGGCGTGAGCCAGTTGCACGGGAAAGTCAGCCGGAGCATCTTCCAACCCCTGTTTCCCCGCTGGCCCCGGGACGAGGTGCCCATTGGTTACGTTACCAACGGCATCCATGTACAAACGTGGGGTTCTCAGGCTTCCGACGAGTTGTGGACCAGGCATTGCGGCCAAGAACGGTGGCTGGCCGAGATGAGCCAGGTGGAAGAAGTGAGCCGCCAGGTGTCCGACCAGGAATTATGGGCCATGCGCCAGGCCTCCCGGCACACGTTGGTGGAATATGCCCGCCAACGTTACCCCCAACAACTGGCCGCCTCCGGCGCCCCCTCGGAGCAAATCGCCCAGGCCGGGCAGATTCTGGACCCCGAGGCTTTAACCCTGGGTTTCGCCCGGCGGTTTGCCACTTACAAGCGTCCCACCTTGCTGCTGCATGACCCGGAGCGCTTGATTCGCCTGTTAACGGACCCCCAGCGCCCGGTCCAGATCCTGATTGCGGGCAAGGCCCATCCCGCTGACGGGGCGGGGCAGGAGATGATCCGACAATGGGTGCAATTCACCCGGCGTCCCGAAGTTCAAGGCCGCGTGGTCTTTTTAGGCGATTACGACATGCTGTTGACCGAGCAGCTCGTGGGTGGCGTCGACGTCTGGATCAACACTCCCCGGCGTCCCTGGGAGGCTTGCGGCACCAGTGGCATGAAGGTGTTGCCCAACGGCGGTCTTAATCTTTCAGAACTGGACGGCTGGTGGGCGGAAGCTTATTCACCTCAGGTGGGTTGGGCCTTGGGCGATGGCCAGGAGCACGGTGATGATCCCGCCTGGGATGCGGCTGAGGCCGCGGCATTATACGACATCCTGGAAAAAGAAGTAATCCCAACATTTTACACCCGTAATGCCGATGGTCTCCCCACCGCTTGGCTGGCCAAAGTCAGGGCGAGCGTGACGACGCTCATGGTCCGGTTTTCCGCTAATCGCGCCGTTAGCCAATATACCACGGAGTATTATCTACCGGCGGCGGCAGCCTTTGAGGCCCGCCGGGCGAATCAAGGTGCTCTCGGGATTCGAATAGCGAACTGGCGGCGGCAGCTTGAGGAAGGATGGCACTCCATTTCTTTCGGTGACCTGCAGGTAGAAACCCGCGACGGACAACATCATTTCCGGGTGGGGGTGATTTTCGGCAGGGTGGACCCCGAGGCGGTGCAGGTGGAATTGTGTGCTGCTGAACCTGAAGACCGCGTCTGGCGGCAGCCGATGGCCCGGGGGGACAAGCTTCCGGACCGGGAGGGAGGTTACCTGTTTACCGCGCAAGTACCGGCGACGCGGCCCGGGGGCGATTTCACCCCGCGTCTCGTCCCTTCCTTTCCCGGCGTCGCCGTGCCGCTGGAAATACCTTTAATTTTGTGGCACCACTGATTTTAAGGAGGCCTCGTGATGACTCTCGGCTTGTCCAAGCGGGTGGGAATCGCCACCGATCATGGCGGGTTTGGTTTGAAGGAAGAGCTGGTGGCCCAGCTTCGAGCTGCCGGCCATGAGGTGGTCGATTTCGGGGCTCATAGTCTGAACCCTGGTGACGACTATCCCGATTTCGTCATCCCACTGGCCCAGGCTGTGGTTACGGGGAAGGTGGAACGGGGGATCGCCATCTGCGGCAGCGGCGTCGGTGCTGCAGTCTGCGCCAACAAGATTCCGGGCATCCGCGCCGGCCTGGTTCACGACCACTTCTCTGCCCGGCAGGGGGTCGAGGACGATCATATGAACGTCATCTGCATGGGCGGCAGGACCGTAGGGCCAGCGGTGGCCTGGGACCTGGTGGAGACCTTCCTGGCAGCCGAGTTCAGCGGAGTCGAACGGCACCTGCGCCGCCTGGGCAAAGTGGCTTCACTGGAAGCGAAGCCAGCCCACGACCGGGAGGAGGTCGGGACCACTCTTCACAAGCCCTAATGAATGCATACCACATCTTGAGATCGCGACGCCCCTGGGGCCTTTTTAACGGTTGGGCCAAATCTAAAGACTCTGCAACCCGAAAGGAATAACCCATGAGCGACGAGCAAATGGTTCAATTGGCGATCAACACCATTCGAACCCTTTCGATAGACGCGGTCCAGCAAGCCAAGTCGGGACACCCCGGCACGCCAATGGCGCTGGCGCCCCTGGTCTACACGATCTGGAACCGCGTGTTGCGTTTCGATCCGCAGGACCCCATCTGGCCCAACCGCGACCGGTTCGTGCTTTCCAACGGTCACGCCTCGATGCTGCTCTGGTCCTTGCTTTACCTCACCGGGGTTCAGGCGGTGAACGCCGATTACGAGATCTTGGGACAGCCTGCGGTGACCCTGGACGACATCCGCCGCTTCCGCCAGCTCGACAGCAAGGCCCCGGGGCATCCTGAATACCACTGGACCTCGGGGGTCGAGACCACCTCCGGCCCTCTGGGGCAGGGCATCGCCACCAGCGTCGGCATGGCCATCGGCCAGAAGTGGCTCACCAGCCGGTACAACCGGCCGGGGTTCGACATCTTCGCTTACGATATCTATGCAGTTTGCGGGGACGGTTGCATGATGGAGGGTGTCGGCTCAGAGGCGGCGTCACTCGCGAGCCATCTGGGTCTCGATAATCTCTGTTGGGTTTACGACAACAACCACATCACCATCGAAGGAAACACGCGCATTACCTTCACGGAAGACATCGCCGCCCGGTTTTTGGGTTATGGCTGGAATGTCCTGCGTGTCGGCGACGCCAACGACATCGACCGCATCCAAAACGCCCTGGAGATCTTCCGACAGACGCAGGGCCGCCCCACCTTCATAATTTTGGACAGCCACATTGGCTACGGCGCCCCGCACAAGCAGGACACGGCCGCGGCCCATGGCGAGCCACTGGGTGACGAAGAGGTCCGCCTCGTTAAGCGCTTCTATGGCTGGCCCGAGGATGCGCAGTTCTTGGTTCCCGAGGGCGTCCAGGAACATTTTGCCGCCGGGATAGGGGCCCGGGGGGCGGAGGCCCGCCGCCGGTGGACCGAACTTTTCGGAGCCTACCGGGGCCAGTACCCCGAGCTCGCTGCCGAGGTCGACCAGATGCAACGCCGCGCATTGCCCTCCGGCTGGGACCACAACCTTCCCGTTTTCCCGGCTGACCCCAAGGGCATTGCCGGGCGTGAAGCTTCGGGCAAGGTGCTGAACATCCTTGCCCAGAATATCCCATGGTTCCTCGGGGGCTCGGCTGATCTCGGACCATCCTACAAGACCACCCTGACGTACGAGGGTGCCGGAGATTTCCAAGCCGCTAGCCCGGATGGGAAGAACCTCCATTTCGGGATCCGCGAACACGGCATGGCCGCGATTGTTAATGGACTCTCGCTGTCAAAACTCCGAGCCTTTGGCGCCACCTTTTT